>JAHEAM010000110.1 GCA_024642765.1 Planctomycetaceae bacterium | reverse complement strand
AAAAAGAACTGAGCAAGATCGAACACCCCGAAATCCGCATTAACATTTTGCAAGCTCTTGTCGGTGGCGTCACTATCGCGGACGTTCGTCTCGCGCAGGCATCGCAAGCCGTCATCATTGGTTTCAATGTGGTGCCCGATGAAGCAGCTCGCAGCTTGGCTGACGACTTGCAAGTCGAAATCCGTCGCTACGATATCATTTACAAAATCTGTGATGACATCAAAGCAACCCTCGAAGGACGCCTCAAACCAGACCAACAAGTTGTCGAACTGGGAATGGCAATGGTTCTCCGGACGTTTTCGATCAGCCGAACCGGCACAATCGCGGGCTGCCGCGTCATGCGAGGTACTCTCCACCGCGATGGACGCGTTCGCGTGGTTCGCGATAGTCGGATCATCGGCGAGTACGCTCTCGATTCGCTAAAGCGTGAAAAAGATGACGCCAAGGAAGTCGCACGTGGTATGGAATGCGGTATCAAACTAGCCGGTTTCAACGACATTAAAGAAGGTGACACGCTGGAGGTCTTCAAAATCGAGGAGGTGGCCCGAACGTTATAGTTGGATGCACCGTCTGAACGCGAGCGTGAAGATACGCTCGCCATTCAAACTGAAGTGATAAAACTGCTCGGTGTTATTTGAGATGCTCCATTCGGACTCTCGCAATCCAATCCGTTTCGGAGGTCTGTAAATTATGAGTTCTCGTCGTATTTTGAAAGCCGCAGAGGCCATTCGCGAAGTGGTCAGCATGGCCATTTTGGTGGACCTCAAAGACCCTCGCGTTAGTGGCGTGACCGTCACATTTGTGGAGGTCGCTGCCGACATGCGTCAGGCAAAGGTCCACGTTTCGATCATGGGCGATGAAAAAAAACAGCGTCTGAGCTTGGTCGGTTTGCAAAATTCAGCCGGCTATTTGCAACAAAAAATCGCCAACCGTTTGGACACGCGTTACACGCCTCGAGTCACCTTCGTGCTCGACAAAGGCATCAAGAACGCAATGGCTGTGACGCGCATTCTCAATGAGGTTCTGCACAAGAACTCAAACGATGACGAAGTGCTCGATGACGAAGTGCTCGATGACAACCCAACCAATGAGGCAGACACCCCCTTGGCTACCGAGTCGTCCGATTCCGTCAATGATCCACCGGCCAGTGGTTGATATCCCAAGCGTGCTTGTGCCGATTTCTTTTTCGTCGTTTTTATTTGTAATCACACTTTGTAAGTTCAAAATCCGTTGATCATCTCAGTCAACCGAGGCTCAATCATGACAACCGCCACACAACGCAACGACAGAATCAACAAACTCTACAAAGTCGCCAAGAAACACTATCAGCCTCTGCTGCCACCTGCTAATCGCACGGTCATTGAGCACATGCTGTACAGTTGCTGTTTGGAAGATGCGCCCTACGAATTAGCTGATGAAGCTTTCGCTCGCTTGCAACAGGAATACTTCGATTGGAATGAAGTGCGGGTAACGACAACTGCCGAATTGGCTGAAGTCATGAAACGCTTGCCGCAACCCGAGGAAGCGTCGAATCGAATACGTCGTTCGCTACACGGCCTCTTCGAAGCTCATTATTCTTTCGATCTCGAGTTTCTTAAGAAAGAAAACCTTGGCAAAGCTGTCGAGCAACTTGGTAAATACCGCGGCATGACGCCCTTTTGCATTTCCTATTCTGCCCAAGTCGCACTCGGTGGTCATTCGATCCCAGTCGATCTATCCTTGATCGAGTTATTGAAAGCCCTCGATATCGTTTCCGAATCTGACGCGGCCAGCATGAAAGTCACGGGACTGGAACGCACCATTCCCAAAAACAAAGGAGTCGAATTTGCTTCGGTCGTTCATCAACTGGCTGTTGCCTATGCCTCAAGCCCTTTCAACAAGTCAATCCGAGAGATCGTTCTAGAAATCGATGCCGATGCAAAAGATCGTTTTCCACGTCGCGGTGGACGTAAAAAAGCAGACGAAGTCGAGGAGACGCTCGAACCAGAAGTCGTTGCAACTAAACCCGAAAAAGTAAAGAAGCTAACAGCTGCAGAACGCAAAGCTGCAGAAGCAGCTGCGGTCAAGAAACAAGCAGCCGGCAAAAAACAAGCAGCGATTAAGCCACCGCCAGCAAAAAAACAAATTGCGAAAAAGCCGATACCCCAGGCCAAGTCGCCGAAGAAAGCGAGCAAGTCGGTTCCGCCCCCTAAAAAAGCAGCAAAGAAAGTAATCCGTCGCAAGCCTCGCTGATCGCTAAATCAGCATTCGGTATCGTTTACGCTGCTCCTTTCATCGGCAGAATGAGGGGTGCTGAACCTCGATCGTCAACTGCGAGTTTTTCTGCCGACGATTCACCCGAGCGCAAGCTCTTTAATTCCGCCAAAATAGGCCCGCGTAGAATGCGTCCCAACTCTTGCAGAATATCAATCGCGGGCTTGCCATCAATCACTCGATGATCAAAGGTTAGCAACGTTCGACTTGTGCCACCTCTTGAAATCACGTCCACGCCCAAGGTCGTTGTGTTTGGTGAGAGATGCACCGTACCAAAAGCATCTTTGAATCCCGAGATACTCATGCCGAATGTACCCATATGACTCGCTGCCTTGCGTACCCAGACGTCGCGCATCAGCCACCAACCCAATCGACGCACAAGACCTGGGAACTTGGCGAAATTTATTTGGTGTCGGAATTGCTTGATGCTTTCGACCGGCGCCTCGCGATATTCATCGTAGCGCGCTTGCAATTCTAACAACGTAGATGCATCCGGTTCATTGAATCGCCCAAAAAACAAACGCTCTTCACCGTCGTGTTCCCGACTGAATGTCATCACGCACACATTTTTCCGATGCTGATACAAGTGCGGCCAAGGCCACGGCGCATACAACTGTCGAAGTTCGGGGCGCTCCAAGCCCAATAGGGCATAGGCCTTCATCAATAATACGTTCCAAGCAATTCGAGGGCGGACTTGTCGTCGACATTCAGCCAGTTCTTGAACGTTGAGATCAGCTAAGACACCTGCGGAAGGCACCTTCTGCGCTATTCGAATCACGTCGCATACCAAGCGGCGGCCATTTGAAAGTTTCCGCCAGCGCGAAAGTTGATTTGCCATCCTTGGCTCTCCCAAAAAACGTTCATGTCCTATCGTCTCGAAGCTCCAGATTCTGCCAGTTCGATACGATCTATTCAAGTTGAATTTGCCCCGGCTCAAAACGCTAGCGTATTTGTGTTTGCGGATCACGGATCGCTGGTTATGCTGAAAACCATGCTTAAAAACCCTTTGAACCTGGGCACCGATTCGCTTGTCCCTCATTCGTCGTTAGAATTCCGTTTTGGATTTTCGTCGTCTTTTAATATGAATTAGAGGCTTCCGTTGCTTGGCCGCATTGTTCGAAATTATCAAGCGGCATTTTCTGGGCTGCCTCGAGAAATTTGGTACCTTTCGATAGTAATGCTGATCAATCGAACGGGCTCGATGGTACTGCCATTCCTGTCGCTGTACGTCAAAAACGAACTTGGGCTTGGCGAAAGTGCTGCTGGTCCGATTGTGGCCTGTTTTGGTGTCGGCAGTTGCATAGGTTCCTTTTGTGGCGGCTATTTTTCCGATCGATTTGGCCCGTTTCGGGTTCAAATATTTTCATTGCTCGGCAATGCCGTCGGCTTTGCGGCCTTGTCACAAATGCGTTCCTTCAATGGTTTCGCGATAACCCTATTTTTGACCAGTGCCGTTGCCGATTTGTTTCGGCCTGCAAATGGGGCTTCGATGACGTTCTTGAGCCCACCCGAAGTTCATCGCAAGGCTTTTGTGCTTAACCGATTGGCGATCAATCTTGGTTTTACAGTTGGTCCACTTGTGGGAGGTATTTTGGCCTTTTATAGCTATCAGTGGCTCTTCTGGGTCAACAGCGCTGCTTGTGTCATGGCTGCCTGTGTTTTTTATTTGCTGTTGGGAAGCAGATTAACCGCCCACCCCGCAAATGCGGTTGTCAATTTCGAGGCACAAACACGCTATCGTTCGCCGCTGTCCGACGGTCGATTTTTGTTTTTCATCACACTCAATTTCATGACTTTCGCTGTGTTCTTTCAACTCTTGTCAACCTATCCGCTGTTTCTCAACGACGAGTTCCGATTGAAAGAGTTTGAGATAGGTCTTTTGCTCGGATTCAATACGTTATTGGTTGTGTTGTTTGAAATGGTGTTGATCGAATCGATCAAAAGCTGGTCGGTTTTGCGTACGATTGCCTGGGGTAGTCTCCTGATGTGTTGGGGGTTTAGTGTTTTGCCCTTTGGGCATGGCTTTTGGTTCGCGGCAGGAGCCGTTTTTATTTGGAGCATTGGTGAAATGTTGGCGATGCCGCAAATGTTAACCTACGTGACATCGTTATCGACGAAGCAAAACCGTAGTCGCTATTTGGGCATGTACATGTTTAGCGTATCACTTGCCCTCGTCGTAGGTCCGCTGGTCGGTACGCGTCTCTACAAACAGGACCACATACGATTTTGGCATTGGGGAACGTTGATTGGCATTATCGTGCTCGCGGGATTCTACTCGCTTTCATACTGCCGACAGCGATTAAGCAACACACCATCTATGACAAGCATCGACCTTTCGGGTGAGTGACCCAATGAAGTGGCGACCGCAAACGCATATCGAACAAGATAAAGTGGGGCAGGGTGAATGACTAACAACTTCCAAACTTGCTTCGCAAAAAAGATCGCCAAGGTCAGGTAGAGCTTGGGTCCGGGACGAAAACTCAATGTGCCCTCGCGGTAATCGCTGGGAGCATCGATAACCGTGTCAATCACGTGCATTGTTTCACAAAGGCTTAAGAAAAAATCGCGGAATTTGGGCGTCGCAACTGGCCCCAGGACGAACAACGGCAACATGCCTGCCAACCGCCATTCTTGGCGAATGCAATCCGCAAACTTAGAGACATGGTGGGCTTGACGTTTTTCTTCCGAGAGATTGAATATCGATTGGATCGTTTCAACAAATGGCACTTGAATGTTTCGCTGAATGACCATTTCCCCAAGCTCAAGAAGGCGTTTTTCCAAGTTCGGCATGGGCAACGATTCGTAGCGGCGAGGTATATCTCCGGCGAGGAACGTCACGACCTGTCGAGATAATTGTTTTCGCGATTGCAAATCCTTTAATTTGTCTAATTCACGATCGACAGCATCCATCGCCGCAATGACTAGAGCCAAATCCCAAAACAACTCTGGCGACAATGGGATGCCGAATGGTCTAGCCAACTGCCAGAACTCAGCATAAAGTCTTCGATAGGCTGGACGTACGTGTGTCCAATCGAAATCAATATCACCTCCAGGAGTTGGTAATTTACCTTCGCCCACACAGTGCTCGAACGCTGACATCGAGTTTGCCATTTTCGTTCTCCGTCAGCAATGTTTCTGAGAAAAGCTTATTCTTGCGACACTGGCTGCCGTTCGGTCAACGACCAAACGCCTGCACGCCGCTAAACTTTCTTGATGCCGGCTTTTTTCCTGGCCGTATTGACCAGTTTCATAAACTTTTTGTTGTCTTCTAAATCTGGATTGGCTTGCAGCAACCAATCGTAGGTCGTGGCAGCCTCCATGTGTTTCTTGGCGGTCATTTGAAAATCAACCAACTCTAGCATTAAGGCATATTTCGTTGCTTCATCGGAAGCCGCACAAGCCGCTTGATAGGCGGCAAGACACTCGTCATAACGTTTTTTTTCGCCGAGCAGTTGTGCCTGACTTCTCAATGCAGCAACTGATTTGGAATTGGCCTGAATTGCATTGCTGTAACTCTCAATGGCTTCGTCGATTGAACCTTGGGCCGTTTCCAGTGCGGCACGAGTCATAGCTTGCGCGAAACGCAATTGTGGATCGTTGAGTTGTGCCAAAATACTTTCGCAAAAATCGCGATCATTGGCGGCGTAGAACCAATCGATCGCGCTATGCAAATAGGGAATGCACTCAATTGGATCTTGGTCTAGATTACCGCTGGGAATAGTTTGTTCGCGGTTCTTCAAGGCAATGATCGCATCGGCAGAACGCTCGCGAAAGTTTTCAATAATTTGCTCAAAGGTCTCTGGCTCGTACGTCTGACCTTGGCTGCAAACGGAACAGATATCGTGGTTCCTTCGTCGCCCCTCGGTAGGGATGAGCGGGATGTAATAAAGGTGAAAGCAAGTTCTCGCGTCAAAACTCTGAAGCTTGGCAAAGCGATTACAAAAAAGACAAAAGCCATGTCGCACAACCTTGTTGGTTCGAAAGTAGGCTCGACTACCGAAAACGATGTACATGTGGAACTTCCAATTCGGTCCGACTTCGCGTTCGTTTGTAAATCCGCGACAACTGGTTCCCTCAAATCCCCACAGCCGCTTCGACCTGCTCGCCGACGGTCCATTGCGATTTGTCGTTGGCGTCCCGCAAGACGCGGCGGTAAAGCGTATCGCGCTCGACCGGCTCACGGCCGGCCTCGCGAATCAACGCTTCGATTCTTTCGACCGAAAGCAATTCCGGAGTTGTCGCGCCCGCGTCGTGATAAATCAACTCATGTCGCACGGTTCCGTCGATGTCATCGGCTCCATAGGACAGTGCCGTTTGTGCGGTTCCGATACCCAACATGATCCAATAGGCCTTCATGTGTTGGATATTATCAAGCATCAAGCGACTGATCGCCATCGTCCGCAGGTCCATCGCCGCAGACGGTTTCTTGATGTGCGACAGGCCCGTGTTTTCGGGATGAAACGCCAAAGGAATAAACGTCTGGAAACCACCCGTGTCGTCTTGTAATTCCCTCAGTCGAATCAGATGGTCAATTCGATGCAAGGGTTCCTCGACGTGTCCATACAGCATTGTGCAATTCGTCTTCAAGCCCATCTGATGTGCCGTGCGATGGATTTTGATCCAATTCGAACCGTCGGCCTTGTGTTCGCAGATTTTGTCGCGAACTTCGGGGTGGAAAATTTCTGCGCCTCCGCCAGGCAGACTGCCTAAACCGGCATCGATCAATTCTCGCAATACCCATTCGGTCGATTGCTTCGTCAAGAACTCGAACCAGTTGATTTCGACGGCTGTCCATCCTTTCAAATGCAACAAAGGATAGGCATCATGCAAAATCTGGAGCGTGTTTTTATACCAATCAAATTGGCGTTGATGATGCAGGCCGCCGACGATATGAAGTTCGGTGCAACCATTGTCAACAGCCTCTCGACCGCGTTCCAAAATCTGTTCGTCCGACATGATATAGCCTTTGGGGCTCCGGAGATCAGCGCGAAAGGCACAAAACGTGCAGCGGTAAACGCAAATGTTAGTCGCATTAAGATGCGTATTGATGTTGTAGTAGCCAAAATTGCCGTTTAGCTTTTCACGTACGTGATTGGCGAGTTGCCCCAAATCGTTGACGGCAACGTCGGGCTCATACATCAGCAAGCCATCGTCCAACGACAGGCGTTCTCCAGCTTCGACTTTGTCGCGAATGGATTTAAGTTTTGGATGAACGGTATGGATCATTGTTACGTGCTTATAAGTTGTGAGTGTTGATTGCAGAAGAAGTCGTGCATAGGTCAAAAAGACCAAGTTTGTGTTATGCCATTTTACATACTGGGTATAGATTCAAGATAGTCGCAGTGAAAAGTTGCTGTAGACCGAGTAAGATATCTTGGGAAGTGAGATACGACGTTGATACTCGTCCAAGCATTAAATTATCCATTTCAGACGGAAATGCCGAATTGCCGTTCCACCCTCGAGCGAATAGGCCTGTTGACGTTACCCAACCCGACACCCAGATACTTTGAGTCTACGAACGCAGCCTTTGGCTGTCCATCGGTGAAACTAACCTCACTGCTGACCGCAGAATACGCGATTAAACAACATATAAATCGATCGCCACAATCGTAAGCAATCCAACACTCACAACTGCGTTAACATTGAAAAAAGCTTGATTGACGCGACTCAGGTCATTTGGTCGCACCAACGAATGTTCGTAGGCCAAAAGTGCGCCAATCAAGGCCACACCAGTTGAATATGGCCAAGATAGCCCAAGACTCTGTCGCCAACCAAAATATTGAGACATCCCCAACGCCACCAAGAGCAACAACATCATTCCGTGACAAATCATGGCCAGTCGCAGTGCCCCAGTTACCCCCATTCGGACTGGAATACTCCTTAGTTTCGCATCGCGGTCGTATTCGAAATCTTGACATGCATAAATGATGTCGAATCCGGCAACCCAAAACAACACTACCAATCCGATCAAACACGCCGGCAAAAGATCAGCTGGATATTGAATCACTTGATTTCCGCGAACGGCGATCCATGCACAGATGGGGGCAAGTGCCAACGCGAAGCCCAACCAAAAATGAGCGAGTGACGTAAATCGTTTGGCATAACTGTAACCAAGCAAAACCAAAAGCACTGGAACCGCAAGCACAAGCGGCAGAAAGTTTGGCAAAAACAACGCCGCACCCACAAAATAAATGCCCATTGAAAACAACGCAAACAGCAAAACTCCACGCACCGTAAGTTTGCCCGTGGGTAAGTGCCTGATTGCCGTGCGTGGATTCTCGGCATCAATTTTTCGGTCCACCAAACGATTAAAAGCCATTGCTGCGCTGCGTGCTCCGACCATCGCTAACACAATACCAATCACATCGAGCCAGCGAAATTGAATGGGGATCTGTGATGGCGTGTGCCAAGCCAGTATGGCTGCTAAGAACGCAAACGGCAACGCAAAAATCGTATGACTAAAGCGGATCATCTCCAACAGATTTCGAATTTTCTCAAACATGATCGATGAGTTCTTCCTAAGTTGCACTGATCACATCTTCCTTGCCGTCCAGGCGATAACGGCGCCGGTGCGCACTTTCGCGAATTTCGGTAGCGGCAAATCGTTCGCTTAAGTTGGGGCGGAAGAACACCATTAAACATAGCGGCAGATACCAAGCCATGTGGGTACCGCCTTCATACCCGTGCCAAAACTGAACACTCACCATTAATGCAGACGTGTACGCAATCAGTGCACCAACATTCTTTCGCAACGGCCAAAAAACAAAAGACACGCTGAGAACAATAAACGCAACCATGATCGGCAGGCGAAACCAAGAATCCCAACCCAAACTCCAGATGCCAGTCAAGCCTTCCACTCGTGGCAACCAGAAACCAAACATCCGCTGTAGCTGCTCGATGTAATCGGTCAAATTCGCAGACGTAAAGATCAATCCGCAGACGCCTAATAACATCGCCCCCAACGTCCCAACAATGAAACGCCTTACACCGCGATCCCAATAAAAACTAATCCACAGCGGCAATAAAAACACCGGGTAATAGGAGACACCACCCGCAAGTCCAATCATAACGCCCGCCCAAACCGGCCGTCGATATAACGCAACTGCCCATACGATCAACGCCGCCGGCAACAGGTGCATTACGTGCCCCGAGAACAAGGATGTATAGGGGAGCATCAAATAGATAACCGCGATCCCAATGCCAATTCGAAAATTATTGAAGTGATAGTAGCCGACATAAACCAACCCTAGCACCAACGCAATTTGGCCGATGATCGCCAGAGCTTTGGCGACCACAACCAATTCGCCACTGACAGTTGGCACCACTAGCGCGTGGAAGAGCGCATACCCCGGCCCGAACTCGCGCAGCTGCTGACGATCTTCTTCCTCTGCAATCACGCGCTGAACAATTTTCACACCACTTTCGGCACCCGCAAGTTCTTTATTGCTGGGTGCGGTAATCAAAATATTCGCAATCGACACGCTGAGCATACTGATGCCCAAAAACACCAGTCCGCCTGAACTCAAATTGGGTTCGAGCAATGGTCGTCGTGTCATTATGGGATCGAGCAACATTCGAATCAACAACAGCAGGCCAACCGAAAACAACCATACAAACCCAGAGCGTCGGATCCAATCGGATCGCGTCAAATCCATATTAGGGGTTGGGTCAGCCGAGCTCGCTAGTGGAGTTGCTTGCGCGACACTAGCTTGGGGATTGTCAGGCACCTTGTCCACCGACTCCGAGTTTGGAATTGACTCGTCATGTTGCGGCGCGTTGG
>JAHEAM010000109.1 GCA_024642765.1 Planctomycetaceae bacterium | reverse complement strand
CACGATCCCGATTCTACCTCCAGGTTTCAAAACCCGTTTTGCTTCCAATAGAACTAGCGGGATAGGCGATCGTCAACCTGATCGGCGCGGCGGTTGATTCCTTAAGTACACTTTTCTCCGCTACTTTTAGCATTCCAGACGAGATGTCTATTCCAAAAACGTTTCCTTGCTCGCCGACTAAACGAGAAAAATTGATAACGGTGTTGCCAGTCCCAAAACCGATTTCCAGAATCTGTTCGCCGGGTTGAATTGCCAGTGCCCGCTCCCCAGTTACTCGTGCCTTGTTCTCACCCGCATCGGCGATAAAATCATACGCGCCGCTAATTCGGTCATAAAATGTGCGATTGTTTTCGTGTTTTGTTTAATCGTCGTTGGCTTTCGCGGTCAGGCTCTTTTCTTTTTGTAAATAGCACGGCGGTCATCGCCGCGATTTAGTCGGTCAAAGGCCGCAACAAAAAAATCGGCTGACCTTAGTTTAACTCTAACGCACGGACTCGGTGGGGGACCACTGAGCAATTCTCTTTCCAGGAAACCAGACGAAACCCGCCCATAGTCCGAGCGGGAAAGATATCATGTGAGCAAGGTCGCCAATTACCAGATGAGCATTTTCCGCAATGGTCGTCGCCGACAGTAACAACGGTAGCGCAAGGTCGCCGGAAATTGCGAACGCGATTCTCCATCGCCATTTTTCGCTATGCCCTGCGACGGCAAAGCCCAGGCGCCCATAATACCCAGCGGATGGGCCTTGACTGTATTTGAGTCACCAAAGTCTTGTTTCCCGCCCTTATCTAAAGTCGCTCGATGCCTTTTTCTGCAACCCAGCCGATATGACCGTGAACGGTTTTGATTTGAAGCCACTCACCGCGACTGACCAAAATCTCGACTCGATGTCCTTGGGCGTCATCTATCGAAAAGACTTTGTCGAATTGCTCGCCGTCGCCGCTGTGCAACATCACGTAGTCGGCGATCACGACTCCGTTGAACTCTGCGTGCGATTGCGTCTCCCACAAACAAATCGATCCGAGAGAAAAAAACAGTAACAACAGCGGAACCGCAGCCAATTGCCATGCGGGAAAGCGATAGCCGCTGGTCCGCGCGATTAACAAACCCCAGAACAACATCGACGTCAACACGAGCGTCCAGCGGATCATTCCTAAACCGACGAAGTCAACGAACGTTTCGTTCCATGACCAAATTCTTGCGCCGAGGGAATTCAGCGAAGTGACGTTCGTTACAGCGTTGTTGGCAGCTGTCTTGGTTGCTGGTTCGGCGTTCACAACCAAGGCGTTGGCGAATTCCAAATTTGTATCAATCGTCGCATTGTACGGATCAAGTTTTAAGGCCCGTTCATAGTTGGCAATCGCACGACCGGTTAGTCCGCTTTGCAACCAGGCGTTGCCGAGATTCAGGTAAAGCCGACTGTTATGAATTCCGGAATCGACCAACAATTGATACTTTTCCGCGGCAGCTTTGAAAGAGTCTTTAGCCTCCACCGTGTCAGTCGTCGCCACGCCGAGACCATGAGCGTAAAGTTCGCTGGCTTCTTTCAAAATTGTCTGGCATTGAGAATCGGAAAGCTGCACCGTGTCATTTATTGCGGGCGCCTTAGCCTCGGCATCTGGTTTCGTGGATGTCGACATTGCCGCTTGGTCCTGCAATTTGTCCGAAGCGAACCCGCAACTGGCCGAACCAACGAATATGACTCCCAACAGCATCATCGAGGTCCGTTGGATTGTCGAGCGATTTGTCTTGGTCGAAGTTGAACGGCGAACCATGGCCTTTCTGATTGATCCGATAGCCGTTTCGATCTGTGCCACCAAGTCGCGAGCCGTTCGTTGATAATCGTTCAACGAACTAGACTCACCAGCGAAGCCTTGCCGTTCGATACTCTGAAACATGGATTCAACCTCCGCTGCGACTTGATACAAACCGCTGCTGCGTAGTGCTCCGACCGCCCTGCTGCAGTCGTTACACGGCTGCCGGGTCCGGCGTGAAATGTAACGGGTCATCGCGCTGGCAATTGCTTCGTTTTCCGTCGCCCGATCGATCAACAGCAAGCATTGTTGAGCTGGCGAACGGAAGCTGGGCAATCGAATTGCGATCGCATTCCGATTTCTCGAAACCAGCGTCGCAATCCAAACGATCGGCGGTACGAATACGAAGGGCCACCACCAATTCGAATCGCCAGGTGCGATTTGCGAAATTAGCAAGTCCGCCGAATCGCTGTTTGTGAAATTTGGTTTTGGCCCGTTTGCGACAGCGCTCGCTTCGTTGTCTGTCGCTTCCGCTGAACGGGATTTGCCAACGATTGAGTCGAGTGACAGTGACTCGGCTTTGGTGACCGAGATCGCAATCGGCTCGCTCATGACGGTTTCGAACTTTTCCGTATCGGGATCAAAGAAACTGAACGGAATGGGTGGTATGTGCGTGATACCCTCGACGCGTGGGCGAATGGTAGTTGAAAAAACTTTGGCATCACCTTGGACAAAGCCAGCCAGAGATTGATCGGCTACTTTGAAGTCTCTAGTCAACGAAGTCAATTCGGCCAATGGTGGAGCTTGTACCAACTCCATAGGGCCAGTGCCTGCGATCCCAATGTTGAGTGTGATGGGGTCACCGGCGCTAACAGAGTTTGGAGTTGCCTGAGTCATGATCTTGTAGCGGCCGACAGCGCCGCGATAGTCGAAGGGGCGGCCGTCTGTCGGGACCGGAATGACTTCAGTGGTATCCACTGTGGCATTACCGACAATGGGTCGAACCGAAGTAATCGACAATCGATTGCCAAATCGCGATGAAAAAAAATCGTTATCCATCATTCGCGACAGCGGTGAGTTTCCGCCGAAGGGGCTGTCGTCAAAAAAACGGTCAAACGGGTCAGGTGATTTTCCGAGCGCTGTCGGATAGTTGACAACGATCTGCACATCGTCAGCATCGATCTTGCCGGGACGTTTAGGATAGACCGTTGCGTTGATCTCATACAAATAGTAGGAGCGTTCAGTGCCGGTACCGTCATCGCGTAAGACTTCTTTGCCGCCAGGTCGCTGGTTGTTTTCCGCAAGTTCACGCAGGCGATCCGCAAAGCTACCCCATGCAGTTTGCTCGGAAATCATTTGCCACATGTTGCCTTCGCTGAGCGTTATTTTCTTTTCAAGATCGCGGAACGGCTTGAGCCATATTTTCAAAGTCAGATCGAGGGGTTGACCCACGAAGACTTTGCTTTTGCCACAAATAATTTCAACGAACATCAGATCACCAATTTCGCTTTTGGTGGCAACGAATTTTATCGCCTGCGTTGTTCTGTTCTTACCATCGAGATTGACGTTCAAGGCGGGGATTTCAAACGTCCCCGGACGACGAGGCGTGATTGAGTATTGAAGGACAATGCTACGCGTCTCAGTGCGACGACCGTTGATAATCATGATTTGCGAACTTTGCGATGGTGCGCCGTCCATTCGAACGTCGCATCCGTCGATCTCTGGAATTACGGGCTCATTGTAATTCGAGGCGTTTTCGATCGTGAGTTGCAGGATGACGGGCATGCCGACATAAGCTTCGCGGGTCGAAATGCGGGCTTCGAGGTTTTGTGCCAACGTGTTTTGCGACAGGGCGCACAGGATAACACTGGCGAGGGCAATGACCGTTAGTATTGTTTGTTTGGTTTTCATGATGGTTTTCCTGAATCGCAAAAGTAGAATTTTGCGGAGCGATACCGAACTATAGTTACCAGTCCTTTGTGACAGGGACGTGACGGGATCGTTGCATTTGTTCCTGTTGCAGTCGGCGGAGCATGTCGCGGTCACGGACGGCCTGAAGCATTTTTAGGGCTTCTTCTTTGGACATCATTCCGTCTTTTGCATTTGGATCAGTGGTGAATGCTGAGCCGTCAGCCTGCGCGTTTGATTTTTGTTCATTTGCAGAAGTCAACTCGCCGTTTGGTACAGATTGGTCGTCTTTTTCGGAGTGCTCCTCTGCAGCGGCAGACTTTTGATTCTGCTCCTTGGACGATTGCGGGTTCACTTGCGACTGGTTTTGGGGACGCTCTTCGCCAGAATTCTGTGGGTTCGACTGCTCTTTACTTACTTGATCCGGCTGTTGTTTCGATTGTTCGTCTGATTTCTGTTGGTCGGTCGGTTCATTGTTGGCGTCAGATTGCGATTCGTTTTCTTGTTTTTGATCGGACTGCGATTGCTCAGACTGGGACGTCGTTTCCTCTTGTTGCGGATCTTGTTGATCTGGCGATTGGTCGTTTTGCGGTTCTGAACCTTCGGCGTTCTGTTGTTGATCGTTGTTCTGTTGGTCTTTTTGCTCCTGCTGACCTTTGTCGGATTGCTCCTGGTCTTTTTGATCCTGTTGTTGATTTTCTTGCTGTTGATCTCCTTGCTGTTGTTGGTTCTGTTTTTGCTCTTCTTCCTGTTTTTGTTGTTCTTTCAGTTTGCGGATCATTTCGCCAGCCAATTCGATGTTGGCTCGCGCGTCGGTGTTTTCCGGATTGCTTCGTAGCGAACCGCGATAGTGTGAGATGGCTTGTTCCAGCTGAGTAATAGCTGCAGCTTTGTCAGTCTCGGCTAACCGCAAGCCTTTGGAGTACATGCAATTGCCTAAGTTGTAACGACTACTTGATGCAATCGCAGCGTCTGCAGAACTGGAGGCGTCGGTGAACAACTTTTCCGCTGAATCGATGTTGCCGTTTCGGTATTCGGCGACAGCCAGGTTGTAGTTCAACCGTTCTTGCTCGACAGCATTGGGCGCAACTTGATGATAGGTTTTGATCGCTTCGTCAAACTTGCCTTCGCGGACCAAAGTATTTGCAGCGTTGATTTGTTTGGCTGATTCTTCTTCATTGTGGTGCGGTTCTGCTTTGACGGGTGAATGGAATGCGAGCAGCGCGAGGATTGCTGGGATCCGTACGGATTTCATATTGAGTTGGCTATTGAACATGGTTGTTGCTTTGAAACGGATTACTGTAGGGTGGACGTTTTGTCCGACTTTCGAGTTTTGGCGAATGACGGGCAGGAGTGCCCGTCCTACATGGTTGCTATGCCGCTTGATTTGTTGCCGCCTGATTTGTTGTTGTACGAGAATGTTCGTTTGTTGATATTTCCGATCGAGCGAATTTCGAGACGTTTTGGATGGTTTTTTGTCGATTCGTTATACTGCGTGTCGATACGAAAACTTCCAGCAATAACAGTGCCAAGGCTGGAAGGGAAAACCATTGGAAGCGAGCAACGTAGGTGTTGATTTTGGCCGTTTCGAATTCAATCTGCTCGACGTTTGCAATGTAGCCGTGGTAGACGTCGGCCATGTTGACCCGTTTGGTTCCAGCTGGAATGTAGGCACCGTCGGTTTCGGTTGCGATTTGGTTGAGGATTTGTCCATTCATTTTCGACCAAACCTGTTGGCCTTCGTATTGAACGAAGCCGCCACGCCGCGATTCGGTTTCTGGGATTCTAGCTCCCTGATCCATATCGCCAAGGCCGACGGTGAACATCCGAATGCCTTTGTCCGCGAACAGTTGCTTTGCGATTTCGATTGGCTTGCTCTCTTGGTCTTCGCCGTCGGTAAAGAGCACGATGGCTTTGTGGTCGTTCGTTTTGCTTATGAATCCATTGGCCGCAGCGGTGATGGCGTCACCCAACCGTGAGCCACCTCGCAACACGGAATGTGGGCCAGCGGATTTGAGTGTTTCGCGGAAGTCTTCGTAGTGGCTAGATAACGGAACGAGTTGACGAGCCTCTCCTGCAAAAACGATCAGACCGACACGGTCGCCTGTCATTTCATCAACCATGTCGTTGATTTGCTGTTTCGCTCGATCAAGTCGGTTTGGCGTGGCGTCTTCGGCTAACATGCTGCGCGATACGTCGAGCACGAACATGACCTCGTGACCTTTTTGAGGTACGTCACGCCAAGTCTTGCCCCAGCGAATGTCGATCAGCGAAACGGCAAGGAGGGCGATGCTGGCGGTTACAAGCAGACCAGAAACCCAATGTCGCGAACTAGTGCCTGCCGGCAGAAGTTGCTTTCGCAGTTTGGACGAAGCAAATTTCATCGCGGCGCGGCGTCTTGCGACAGTAGCGTAAGCGGTTGCGGCAAGAGAAATGGCGGCGGCTGAAAAGAGCCAGATCGCGTTTGGGTTTCCAAATTGAATGTCCATAGCATATCTACTTTGATTCTTATTGAGTTCCAAATACCTGCCCGCATTGCGAGCGAATGAATTTGTGTGAGTTGCATATTCACTTGTTTGCGCTGCGGGCGTGTCTTTTGTTATGTCATTTCGCGGAGCCATGTTTGTTGAAGCAAGACTCGTGCCGTTAACAACAGGATCGCGACCAACAGGATTGGTGGTAACGTCCAGCGTCCGGCGCGAAACGACTGAACGGCTAGTTCCTGGTAATCAACAAATTGATGTGCTTCGACTTTGGTTTTTTCCAAGGTGTCGATCTCGGAATAGATCTTTGCGAGTGAGTCCGTATCTGTTGCGCGAAAGTATTTTCCGCCCGATAGCGAAGCTACTTTTTCCAGGGTTGCTTCGTCGATATTAACGGGCATCCATTGAAATGTTTGGCGTCCAGAGAAGGGGTCGGTAACGGGGATGGGTGCTTGACCGCGAGTCCCAACACCAATTGTGTAAACTTTAATCCCCATGGTTTGAGCAAGTTCCGCGGCTTGAATGGGATCGAGCTGGCCAGCATTGTTTTCGCCATCCGTTAGCAGAATGATGACCTTGCTTTTAACTTTTTCTTTTTGCCGAGCGTCGAGGGCATTTAACTTCTCGACTGCCAAAGAAATGGCATCGCCGATTGCCGTGCCGTCTTCGCTGCGCTGTGTCACAATCTGTTTATTGTTGAGTTGGGAAACAAGATACTCGTGATCGAGTGTTGGTGGCGTTTCGCCATCGGCGTATCCGGCGAAAGTGATCAGGCCCACGAGATCGCTGAATCGACCATCCAGGCCTTCGCCCCCGATGATAAATTTGCCAGCCACATTTTTGATTGCAGTAAGACGATCGACATTCTTACCATCTATTTTGAAGTCCATAGCCTGCATGCTGCCACTGCGGTCGACAACCAACTCGATGGCGATGCCTTCGCTGTCGGTGATTGTCTGTTGACGGCCTTGGCGTGGCCGAGCCAGTCCAACAATCATACAAATGATTGCCGCAATGGTCAGGGCGCCGGGCACCCAGCTCAATCGTTGACGAAGAGTTGGCTTAAGCGACCTAACAAGTTTCACAGAACTGAAGCGTACGGTCGGTTTGCGCCGTGCAGCAAACAGACGCCAAGCAATGAGTGGTACAACGAGTAACAACAAAAAATACCAGGGTGAGTAAAACATTAGTTGTTCTCCGAGTTGGTATTGGGGTGGTTGAAGTCGCCCTTCTCAAAAGGGGGCAGACGCTTGGCAGGGCTGGAAGGATCCGGACCTTTTTGAGAGGGTTGATTGGCACTTTGCATCACCAACGCTCGGGCTTGTGTCAAAGCCTGACTTAAGTCTTCAGGAGAATTTTGCCAACCCGCAAATCTAGCTCGGTCCGCTTGTGCCAAAAGACCTCCAAGCCCGCCGATCAATTTTGCGTTAAAATTTTCGCAAATGGACAGACTGCGAACCACTTCGTCTGTTGTTTGAACCGGGGCTGGAATACCAAACTGCAATTCCAGGAAACCTCGCATTGTTGTCGACAAACTTTTCCAAAAATTGTCGTTTTCATCGGAATGTATTGAGGCCGATTGCTCCAGCGCGTCAATTTCACGGATCGCCCATTGTTCGGGACTCAACCAGGCCCGGCGGCGGCCTATGAAAACAAATGCGAGTACCGCCAATGTCAGACCAAGTCCACCAACCAACCACCAAAAATACTTGCCAGAACGATGCTTGGGAATGGCAACATCAACTACCGAATGAATGTCACGGAACTGAGTCGGATCAGCGCGGTCTTCAAGAACACTAGTCACGCGAACGGTTATGGGTTTACTTTTGTAATTTTCGAAGTCGCCGGTCTTGGCAATTTGTACATTCAATTCGGGAATTTCCAAATCACCGCTCATGATACTTTCGAGAGTGAATCTCCGTGTCCAAAGCCTTTGATCGGGCGTTTGTTCCGAAGGAATGTCCCTAATATCCTGGTGGTCCAGGATATCGAATTCTCCGAACTTGTTCGGAACCTCAGGGAGGACAACTCGCGTGCCTTTGGGAGCCATGACGTGGAGAGTTACTGTAAATGGCTGCGCGATTTGAACGACAGTTTGGTCGGCAGTTGTGAAAACCTCAACGGAATCGTCGTTTGCGATTGAATCTGCTGCGAAAGCGTAGACATTGAATAACGAAATCGCAACGCATAAAAAACCTAGACGCATTGATGCTGTAAACAAATCGGTTCGAGTACTGTGAAAAAGCAAGGTCATCATCGGGTCTCGCGTTTGTGGAAGTAGCGACGTAACGGTTCAACGAAATCGCTGCCGGTAGTCAAGTGAATGGGTTCAAGACGCATTCGGCGAAACATTGCGTCGCGCGCTTCGGCTTGTTGACGATACGCTCGAGTGAACGCGGCCCGATTGGTGCGACTGGCAGTGTCTAGCGTGACCACTTCGCCGGTCTCGTCGTCTTGCAGTCGGATCAATCCGATATTGGGCATTTCGGATTCGCGCGGGTCGCTGATAACGACAGGAATAATGTCGTGTTTTCGGCGAGCAACTTTTAAGATGGACTCAAAGCCGCTATCCTGAAAATCGCTGATCAAGAAGACGACGGTCTTTCGTTTTGCTGTTTGATACAGATGCTCGAGTGCGTTTTGCAGATTCGTCCCGCTTCCCATCGGTTGACAATACAGCAGTTCGCGAATCAGCCGCAAAACGTGCCGGGAACCTTTGTTGGGAGGAATACTTTTTTCGACGCTGTCCGTGAAGAGAGTCAGGCCGATCTTGTCGTTGTTCTTGATCGCAGACATGGCGAGTGTTGCGCCCAATTCGGCGACAAGCTCACGTTTGGTTTGCTGGTTGGTGCCGATGCTCTGAGAACGACTTAGGTCGACTAGCAAAATGGCCGCTAGTTCTCGTTCTTCACGAAAGAGTTTCACAAATGGCTGGTCGCTTCGCGCGGTCACATTCCAATCGATCGTGCGAACATCGTCGCCTACTTGATACGGTCGGACTTCTTCGAATTCAATTCCACGGCCTTTGAAAGCCGAGTGCCAGGTACCGGCCAGCATCTCGTCAACTTTGTGTGACGTTCGGATTTGGATCCGACGTATTTTCTGAAGGACTTCGCGTGGAATCATGGGAATTGGTGTTCGTTAGTAGGCGCGCTGATAGGGAATAGGTTTTGAAAATTTTTTAGATCGTATTTCATTCCATGAACTCACGGATCATGAACCCAATTTCGCGGGAGCGAAATACGACTTTGTGTTACGGCACTGGGATGTGGTTTAGGATTTCGGTGACGATTGATGCACTGGTGCGGTCTTCGGCCTCGGCCTCATAAGTGATCATTACTCGATGCCTTAAGATGTCGAGCGCCATTTCCTTGATGTCTTGGGGGATGACATAGCCACGCCCTGCGAGGAATGCGTTCGCTTTCGCGGCCAAAGCCAGGTTGATCGTCGCCCGAGGCGAACCGCCAAATTGGATCAGTTCTTTCAGTCTCAAACCATATGCTTCTGGGTTGCGAGTCGCCATCACGAGATCGACGATATAATTTTGAACCTTGGAGTCGACATAAACTTCGTCAACAAGATCACGGGCCGCCAAGATTTCTTCGGGCGATGTGACCGGCTTTATTTCGAATTGCGTTCGTGTCTTACTCATCCGCTGAAGGATTTCCAATTCCTCATTTCGATTCGGGTAGTCTACGATTACTTTCAACATGAAACGGTCGGTTTGGGCTTCCGGTAATTGATAGGTCCCTTCCTGCTCGACAGGATTTTGCGTTGCCATCACCAGGAAAGGTTGTTCGAGCGGAAATGTTTCCGTACCAATCGTAACTTGTCGTTCTTGCATCGCTTCGAGCAATGCACTTTGAACTTTGGCGGGAGCGCGGTTGATTT
>JAHEAM010000108.1 GCA_024642765.1 Planctomycetaceae bacterium | reverse complement strand
CCATCATTCTACCAAAGAGATGCGAGCCTATGCGCAGCGCAAAAAGTCTGCTAATTGCAAGTAAGGAATTTGCTGTTGAACACCGTTGGGTGAGTTGGTGGCATCTTTGGTCGACGTTAGTTGTCTTGATCGTTTCAATTGCCTTGGCTGTTAGTGGCTATCATTGGAGCATTCGAATTCTATCGAGTGTTGTCGCGGGTTTAGTCGGCGTTCGGTTATTCATCATTTACCACGATTTTCAACACAATGCTCTTTTGCGAGAGTCGTGGCTGGCATCGATAGTAATGTGGATCAGTGGCATTGTGATGTTGAACCCGCCTAGCGTTTGGAAGCGTTCGCACGATCATCACCACAAGCACAATTCAAAAACTTTTGGTGCGAGTATTGGTTCGTTTCCAATTATGACGACAGAGGCTTTTGCAAAAGCGACTTACGCAGAAAGATTTGCCTATGCGGCGGCTCGGCATCCACTAACGATTTTGTTGGGATATTTCACGGTGTTTCTCTGGGGAATGACATTGCGACCTTTTTTGCAAAGTCCGTGGCGGCATTGGGATGCTGGATTGGCAACAGCTTTCAATTTAGCGTTGATCGTTTGGTTGCTTTTTTTGGGAATTGATATCGCTTTATTGGGAATGGCGGTTCCCTATTTTGTGGCAACATCCATGGGCGCGTACCTGTTTTATGCACAGCACAATTATCCGTCCGCATTGTTGAAACCACGATCGGAATGGAGTCATGTGGAGGCCGCATTGCACTCATCCAGTTTTATTCATATGAACCCGGTTATGCATTGGTTCACAGGCAACATTGGGTACCACCATGTGCATCACTTGAATGCGCGGATTCCGTTCTATCGTTTGCCTGAAGCGATGGCTTCGCTCGAAGAGCTACAAACACCGGGAACAACCTCGCTCAAACCTCGCGACATCATCGCCTGTCTGCGGCTCAAACTCTGGAGCCCCGAACTTGAGCGTTTCGTTCCGTTCGCACGCAAAGCAATTGTTTGATCGATGCGATAATCGCCTGTTACTGATGGAGGCCTCTGAAAAGGACTCGGATTCGGATGAGACTTGCTTTGGATCCAGATTGGGTAGCAGGTTAGTATCGGATTGCCATCGCAGAAATTCGAATAGGCCTTGTCTCGTGAAGGGTTTGCGGTGATTGGTTAACGGAATAATGCGAAGGAAGTCAAAAATGAAACTTGAACTATGGCTGGTCGCGATTGCGGCAACGGCGTTGTTTTCGTTTGGTGATGTCGCGGCTGCCGCCTGGGGCAAGACGGGTAAATGGTGGTGGTTTGTGCTCATGTTAGTTGCCGGAAATTTGGCTTGGGTTCTATTCGCGATCCTCAACCGATCATTACCACTCGCGGTTGTTAGCGGGATTGTCAACGTCGGGTTGGCATTGTTATCGATTGTGGCAGGTTGGCTCATATTCGGCGAACGACTTCAACCTTTGGAAAAGGCCGCGATTGGCATTGGTCTGATTTCACTCGGGATGTTCGCGGTCGCCCAAATCGGCGATGCACCCTGAATGCGTTTGTTTTGTAGCCAACAAAAAAACGGGCACCAAGCGGGTGCCCGCGTCGCGATAATTTTCTTTCTTAAGACGACATCGTTGATTGGATCAATAGCCACCACCGACGCTCGGTCCGCCATTAATTCGAGCGATGTAGCCCCCACCTGCGCCCGGTCCATCATCGTTTCGAGCGATGTAGCCCCCACCTGCGCCGGGCCCGTCCGAATTCGATAGTAGATTTTGGGTGACGACACCCAATGTTAAGCAGCCGGCGAGGGTCACAGGTAACAACCAAAATTTGAAGTTAGATTTCATCTAATTTCCCTTTCAAAAAAACGAGTTTCGATCCATTTGGAAAATGCTTCCACCATCAATACAGATATCAAAGAAGTCTGTGACAAGCGATTAAAGAAATTTCGATCGTATGGCGTGTCGACGACGCAATGCCAATCGGGAGCGCATACAACTGTCTTCGGTTGTGGTCAGTACGCATGATTTTCAGGAAAGGAGAATTCATTGTGTGACATCCAATCGATCCGGCGCATAAAAAAAGGGCTCAACGGGAGCCCTGGAAGTTTCTACTTTGTCGCATCTGCTATTGGACTCGTTCGAACTGAAACCAAGTGTTTAAGTCGACAAATTCCAACATCATGCTTCCGTTTTGGATTCGGTAACGTTGATCATAATCGCCTTGGTTCGTGTGGAATTCGAAGTAGGTGCCATGATCGACATAGGTGCCTTCTTCTTCGATTTTTTCGCTCGAACCGTCTTCATAGGTGTTGATCATGATGCTTTTATAGCTGCCATCGGCTCCAAACCGTTGGGCGCCTTGGATCTTTGCGCTTTGAAACTTGACTTCCGTTACCCAGTCGCCCAGAAGTTTTGAGTCTTCAAGATTGTCGTTGTCCGAACTTGTATAGTACTCTTTCTCGGATTGGCCTTCGCTATCCGTGTCATCATCGTTCGCTACATTTGTCGAATTCTGTTGGAGGTCAATCAACTCGTCGAGATGGTAACCTCATAAGTCGATGTCGCAGCCGAAACAAATTCGGGCAGCGTCGGATAAATGACCAATTCGCGGTTTTCAAAATTGATCTCGAGAACCTTGTCGGGAAAAAGATTTGGGCCGAATTTTCCGTCTGTCTCTGGACCTGAATATTCATCGATAGGAATCGTTTTGTCGTTCCACTCCAGGTCGCCAGGTCGACTAGAGAGCATTAATCGTCAGGTGGATTTCTGCAGCAACCTTTACTGGCGACCGCGCCGCATCAATCACCGGTCTTAAGCCGCACAAATCAATCGAGTAGCCTCATTGCCAAAGTTCGTTTCCTAACAACTGAATAGCCACCAGGAACCGGGGGCCGTGCAGTCGTCGTCGCCGTCGCCACCGTCGACCGTTCCCAAGATGGCGAAAGCCGCATCGACCGTGATCAGGTCGTTGCCGCCGAACGCATTAATACGAATCGTATCGCTGGCGTCGTAGACGATCGAATCATTCTCCAGCAGGGTCGTCGTGCCACGGTTCTGTCGGCGAAATCGAGCCGATGCGCCTAAGAGATACTGGAGACGCAGCTCATCTGAATTGTCTGTGCCATACAAGAAAAATTGATCATTGCCATTTCCACCGTTCAAGAGGTCGTTGCCCAAGCCTCCAATCAGCCGATCATTACCTGCGCCGCCGAACAGCCAATCGCCGCGAGCCCCACCGCGAAGAGTATCGTTTCCGTCTCCACCCTTGAGAATCGTGGGACCATCAAAGCCAACCGCGTTCAATTCGTTATCGCTTTTTCCTCCAACCAATGTCGCCATTTCGACTTGATCAATCAGGATCCTGCCACCAGCATCGTTGATCAACCGATAATTGTTCAGTCGCATGTTGGTATCGCCGTTGACGACCAACCGGTCGGAACCGGCACCAGCATGAAACCAGAAATTGCCGCCAGCGACGGGTAGACTCACGTTGGCGTTGTAAACGACCAATACATCCCCACCATCGCCCGTGGAAACATCTAGGTTTTGCAGACCGGGGGCGCTCAGGCTGCCGGGTCGAAAAATGATTTGATCGTTGGACGAAGTGGCCGTATCGCCCGATCCCAAATCGATCGTGACCGATGTGACATCTTTAAACGCCAAAGGAACGATTTCGACGCCACCGCTGGTACCGGAAATGTTCGTAAATGCGCCGCCGAAACCCCCTACGCGCCAAGCCTCCAGAACGTCGTTCGATCCCAATGTCGGCATATACAACGAGTTCAGCCCTACGGCGAACACATTTTCAATATTGGAAAACGTGATATTGACCAGCGGGTCGAAACCCGAGCTGATGTTGAATGAGCCAGCGCCAGTCGAGGTATTCGAGGGCACATAGCCGCCGAATTGCGAATCATTTCCCACGACGAACAAAGCATCTCCAGTTCCCGAAAGCCCGTCGAATTGGATGCCGTTTTCCAACGCAAACGAAACAGCTGTTTGATAGTCAACTGTCACCCAATCTGATTCCTCTTGCCTGCCGGTGATTTCAACCCCAACAATTTGATTCAGTGGACGGGACGCCACTACCGACCGCGACATTTCATCGAAGATTTCCAGATTGGTGTCGTTGCGTCGAATGGTGAGAATGTCGTTACCGACCCTGTTGGATGTGTAACGCAATTCCTGTGTCAGCTTCGAGACGAAAATGTCGATGTCGCCATGAGTGACCAAATTGTTCACGCCGCCTCGGGGATTGAAGTCGGCTGTGAATTCAAAATATCCGGTTGTCAGAATGTTGCTTTTGTTGTCCAACGCCAATCCATAGGCAACATCCTCACCGGTCCCGCCCATTTGGCGAGCCCAAACGTAATTGCCGCTCGCATCGAGTCTCGACACAAATATATCGGTGGAACCAAAACTCGTCATATTAAACATGGCGACCCCAGGATTGAAATCGGCGGTCCCGCTGAAGGCACCCGTTGTAAAGACATTGCCGTGAGTGTCGATGTCGATACTGGTGGCTTCGTCTGCTTGATTGCCACCCATGTTTCTGGCCCAAACATAATTGCCGCTGGCATCGAGCTTCGAAACGAAAATATCCGACAAACCCCGGCTGGATAATCGGCGAGTCCCCGAGCCCGGGTTGAAATCGACAGTACGCTCAAACGAACCCGTCGTATAGACATTGCCCAGTCCGTCGACAGCAATGTCATTACCGTAGACGAAGTCGTCGTTGCCAAATTGGCGCGCCCAAACCAGGTTGCCTCCGCTAGTGTACTTAGCAACGAACGCGTCATAGTTGACATCGCTGGAGAGAATGGAAGAACCGAAATCATTCGGATCAAAATCCGCCGATCCGTCAAAGCTCCCGGTCGTATACACATTGCCGGCGCTGTCCGTCGTTAACCCCTGCGAGAATAAGACTTTATCAGTCCCAATCTGTTTCGCCCACACGAAATTTCCGTTCGAGTCGATCTTTGCAATGAATCCATCGAGGCTGCTGCTACTTACTAATTCGAATACTCCGGCTCCCGGATCGAAATCAATCGACCCCGTAAAACTGCCGGTCGCCAAAATGTTGCCAGAAGGGTCGATAGCGAGCGAAGCGATGGAATCCGGGAAACCTGCCCAAGGTCCGGCACTCGTTCCAGCGAATTGTTCCGCCCAGACAAAGTTGCCGGCCGAATCGAATTTCATGATGAAGGGATCGCTGTCGCCGCTGCTGGTCCGGTTGGCCGTCCCCACTCCTGGATCGAAATCGACGGTCCCCGAGAATTGGCCACCGACATAAACATTTCCAGTACTGTCGACGCCGATGGCAGTGCCGTTGTCTCTGAATCCTGCCCCAAAGGTACGTACCCACTGCAAGACGCCGTCCGCGTTGACCTTCATGACGAAAACGTCCTCACCGCCATGGCTAACTCCGAAGCTCGACCCCGGGCCAGCGTCGAAGTCCGTGACCCCTTCGAAGTAACCAGTGGTATAGACGTTTCCCTGGGCATCCGTCGTGATGGCCTCACCCTGGTCATAACTGGTGCTTCCAATGCCTTGCGCCCACAAAAAATCCCCGGTCAGTAACTGCCGCGACTCCAGGCATTGATAGGTCGTGCATGAGCGAACATCGCCACGCGTTCGTTTGGTTTGGGGGCGAATTGCAGGGCAGCCAATGATTCGGTCCAGCCAGTTCTTTTTTGAATTGCGTTTCATGACAAATCTCTGTTGTAAATCGAACGTGGGGTTGTTTTTCGGGTCTATAGCTGTATCGCAGGCAAGTCAGAAAACGCACAAGACTCTGGCAAGAAAAACAATAATCTCTAACAAAGCAGTCTTTTTTCCGCCGGGAAGGTGCAAGCAGACGGTTTTGGATCCGGATGCCACCACACCGAAGGCAGCGTGATTGAGCCGCTACTTGCCGTCCACGGTAGAGAGTGGAGCAGTTTCTCGAGGTTCGAGGTCGGCGATGAGACTTTCGGCTTCGACGCGGAAAAGTCGCAATTCTTTCAGCAGAGCGGACGTAAACCATTCGGGATGACGAGACTCGGATTCCATCCCTTTTGCCAGGAACCCTTGGGCGGTGTCACGCTGCCGCAGTTTCGCGTGACAACACGCTAGCGCGTAGTAGTCGTAGGCGGCATTCGAAGCGGTGCCGTCCCCGACACTTTTACGCAGAGTGACGATCGCTTTCTCAAATTGGCCGCAGCGATATTGGGCGATTCCCAGCGTATTGATGATGTTGGTTGTGTCGTCCAATTCAACGGCGCGTGTGGCAAGCGCCAGTGCCTTGGCAGAATCGCGCCATTCCGTGGGTGCAATCAGGAGATACCACGCAAACGCGTTCAGAGCTTCGGATGAATCGGTGAAAGCACGGCAATTTTCCTCAAGCAATCCCAGTCCTGTTTGCCAATCATTCTGATCGATCGCCTGAAAAGCCTCGTTCTCGATTTGCGAGACGACCAAGGCGGCATAAACGTCATTCGATTCAAGCTTGAATTTCCCAGTCGGTTTAGCCTCGATCGCCAACGGGTTTTCGACAACTGCGTCCGCGGGAACTTTTGAAAACGACGGAAAGTCGATTGCCAAGGCACGCAGATTATTCCTTAAATTGACGAGGTTCCAACTTTTGATCAGCGCGGGTCGATCTTTGGAGACGCTTACGAGTTGATTTTGATCGAATGAAAAAAGAAGACAGCTTGTTCGATGTTGATAAAGGTCCTGCAACATCCCAATAGCCTTGTGTGATTCCAAATCCCACAGTTTCATTGTTCCATTGGAGCGCGAGTTGACGAGCCATCGCGAGTCGGGAGAAAACGCGAACGCAAAACCCGTCGCCGATGAGTCGGACGATTCTAGTCGATTGATCAACTGCCAATTCTCTGTACTCCAGACTTCGCCGCCTCGCGGCGAGGTAAACAACCATCGACTATCGGGACTGAACCTGAGCTCGCACTGACTGCCTACATCGATAGTACTTTCCAGTTGTCCATCTTCCGTTCGCCAGATCTTGGCTCCACCTTGGCCGTTCCACCCGCCAGTCGCTACGAATTTGGAATCTCGACTGAAGGCAACGTTGCGAACGTCCTGATGTTTACCCAGCTTGATTTCCCGCCCCGGTTCCGTCAGCGACTCCAGTTTCAAGTCCCAGCCATTCGTTGTCAGTGCCCAGACTCCGTTGGGGTTAACTTGAATCGGAGTGAATCCAGCCGAGGCTGGCAAGAAATCCGGCGCGGATAGTCCATAGTCCTCAAAAGTCCAACGCAGCCAGCCACCCTCAACAACGGCCCAGAGTCGCCCGGATGTGTCAAAGCAAACGCGATTGAACTTGAGTTGCCCGATGGGCAACTCGGCAACAAGTTGTTTCGATTGTTGATCGAACAATTCAATGCCGCGCTCAGTCGAAACCGCAAGCCAACGCCCATCTGGACTGAAATCGCCGACCGCTCGGAGAGTCTCGGATCCGCTGTTCGTTGCGTACTGCTGAATGACATTTTGCGATTGAAATTCCCAAAGCTGCATGCCACCACTCGTGGAATCGATCCAGATTCGAGTATTGCCGTCCGGCCCGGCGGAGATGGAGCCTAAAACGTTGGCTTGTGTCGAAAGAAGTTCCATTTCCGACTCGACATCGAACACGCTCAGGTAGCCGCCCCAGGCACTTCCGGCAATCAATTCCTGACCGCGTCTATCAAACGCGATGGCAGGAAAGTTGCCGGACATCGGATACCGGCGAACGATTCGAACGGTCGTTGTATCCCACAGCGCGATGTTGCCATCCGCATACATCGCCGCCGCGAGACGCTCGTTGTCCGGATGCCAGGCAAGACAAAAAGTATTAGGAATTACCGGCGGAGCCTCGAATTCGCCGATCTTTTTACCAGTGTCAATATCGACGACCCAAATTGATTTGCCCTGCACCAATGCGACCTTTCGGTCGTCCGTCGAAAAAGCCAATGGAACGATCGACCTGAGACCAAGCCATCGATGTTCTATCTTCCGAGCGGCAAGGTCGATCACAATCAGGGCGGCATTGTCCGAACCCACCAGCTTTTGACTGGCGTGCGTGAATCCCCACCAACCGCTGGACAGGCGGCTCAAAATCACCTTTGGCGGCGATTGTTGCAGATCGTATAACTGAAGCTTGTTGCCCCAAGCCGCGAGCCATTGACCATTCGGGCTGATAACGACATGATCAACTCCTTCCGCCGGGAGCTCGGCAATGTTCTTGAGTCCGAAATTCTCTGTGATGATAATCTTCTGATCCTGAGTGACCTGGGCAACGCGATTGAGTGCAGGGGCGCTGGTCACGCTGGCCACATCGAGGATTGCTCGACCGTTCCATTGGGCGACGAGGCTCATGTCGGGAAGCGGCATGCAAGCAGCGGCGGTGTCCCTCAAGGCCGAAACTCGTTCAGGCGTCGCCCCGACTTCGTCGAGCAGATCTCTTGCCTCGCTGACTGCAGCAAGGGAATTTACCCGTTGGCCAATTCGTCCCGTTGATTGTTGAGCGCGGGCTTTGGCGATCAACGACTCCCAGAGATGTTCCATCGACTTGGCATTTGCGGCAGCTTCGCCTTTACGAGAAGATTCGGTTGCTGCCAGCGACTGAGCGAGCTTCGCTGAACTCCAAAGACTCAAGCCCAGAATGGTCAACAGCGCGACGAACACGGTGCTTCCTAAGGCAGCAACAGATTTGTTTCGTCGACACCAGGATGCAACTCGTTCGGTCGTCGTGCTCGGTCGTGCGGCGATCGGTTTGTCTTCCAAGAATCGTTCGAGGTCACTCGCGAGCAGGCTCATCGAGGTGTAACGCGCGGAAGGTTGCTTGCGAAGACATTTCATGCAGATCGTCCGCAAGTTGACCGGCACGGATTGTGGCAAGGCTGGCGGTTCTTCATCGAGTACTTGCTGCAACGTTTCCCAGGGAGACGATGCAATAAAAGGTGGACGACCTGCCAGAAGCTGATAGAGAATTGCACCGAGCGAATAGACGTCAGTCCAAGGCCCGGCGTTGTCGTTGTTGGCTTGTTCGGGAGCCATGTAACTTGGGGTTCCCAACATATCGCCCGCCATCGTCAGTGCCGGCCCCGAAAGTGCTTGTTCTTCGTCGAGAACTTTTGCGAGACCGAAATCGGTGATCTTTGGCAGCCATTCTGAAAGCCGCGTGTTGCCGGAAACTGCAGACGGGTTTCCGGACGACTCGCGATCTCGGCGTGCCAGCAAGACGTTCCCGGGCTTGAGATCGCGGTGAATAATGCCCTGTAAGTGGGCGTCGTGCACGGCTATCGCCAATGTTCGCACGAAGGCCGCCGACTCTTGAGGGGATGGTTGATGCTCCTGAAGAAATTGCTCGAGCGTCCCGCCGCGGACGAACTCCATCACCAAATAGGGTTGCCCATTGGCTTCGCCAACCTCATCGATCTGCACAATGTTCGCATGCCGCAGAGACGCGGCAGCTTGTGCCTCTGCGTGAAACCGAGCCCGTTGCGAACTAGATGCAAACGTTCCACCCAGGAGCAACTTCACTGCCACCTGGCGATTGAGTTTCGGTTGATGCGCGAGGTACACAATACCCATGCCGCCACGACCCAGTTGTTTGAGCAAATGCAACCCTGGGATCGATAACCAATTCAGTGATGTTTCGTTTGTCGTCGGGGGCGTCGCAGCAGCGAGCTGCGTTGCCCCTTGAGCCGAAACTCCTTTGGTTTGTATTACCTCAACTAATGACGTGTCCGCAGCGCCACTCGACGCGTCAATTGGGTGGGGCATTAACGCCCGATGAAAATTGACTTGGCGTCGTAACTCTCCGGCGTGATCGGGGAAGTGTTTACAGATTCGATCACAAGCTCCTGCTTCACCATTCTTTTCCGCGTCGAGATACTCGGCAAAAGCAATGTCAACAATGATCTCTGGATCGTTGGGAACGTGCGGTTCCGATACGAATTGCTTCGCCGTGATTTGTTCACCTGCCAGACGACGGTTCTTAAATTCCAGAAGTAGCGAAATAGCTGATGCCCTCAAACTTGGCCTCTTAGAATCCAATAACGGATGCCCTACAGGCATGTTATCG
>JAHEAM010000107.1 GCA_024642765.1 Planctomycetaceae bacterium | reverse complement strand
CATTGCCCCCCAAAATGATGTCCGTACCGCGACCGGCCATGTTGGTTGCAATCGTTACCGCACCAAGTCGACCAGCTTGGGCGACGATTTCGGCCTCGCGTTTGTGATTCTTCGCGTTCAAAACCTCGTGCGAAATACCGCGCCGATCGAGCATCGCCGACAATAATTCACTTTTTTCGATCGAAACTGTACCGACCAAGACAGGTCGACCACGACGCTGAACTTGCTCAAGTTTGTTCTTGTCAAAGGTTTCAATGCTACCGTCATCGGACAATGCCAGAGTAACTTTGTCTTCCGTTTCCTCTTTGATCGTCCCAGTTACAAACTCACCAGTTTTGAGTCGAACGAAATCCCACTTATGATAGGCTTCGACTTCGTCAGCAACCGCCTTCCATTTGTATTTTTCGGTACTGTAAATGATGTCTTTATGCTCGATCCGTTGCATTTTCCGGTTCGTCGGGATCGCGACCACATTGAGTTTGTAGATTTTCCAAAACTCATCGGCTTCGGTCATCGCCGTACCCGTCATCCCGCAAATCTTGTTGTAAAGCTTAAAGTAATTTTGCAGCGTGATCGTCGCGAGAGTTTGTGTTTCTTCCTTGATAGAAACATTTTCTTTAGCTTCGACAGCTTGATGAAGGCCATCGCTCCACTGACGCCCCTCCATTTTCCGTCCAGTGAATTCGTCAATGATCACGACCTTGCCATCTTCGATCACATAGTTGACATCGCGTTTGTAGAGGTGATGGGCCTTGAGAGCGTTGTCAATCAGATGCGGCCAATCCATATTACCTGCGGTATAAAAGCTCTCAACGCCAGCAAGGCGTTCTGCCGTGCGAACGCCATCGTCGGTCAAAGTAACCGAATGATCCTTCTCGTTAACCGTGTAATGCGTTTCTTTCTTTAGCGATGATGCGATGCGATTTGCATCAGTATAACGGTGGGGGTCTTGATGCGCGGAGCCAGAAATAATTAGCGGTGTACGTGCTTCATCAATCAGGATATTGTCGACTTCGTCAATGACCGCGAAATTCAATGGGCCTTGGGCCTGCTGATATGATTTCGGGAAGCGGTCGTCGCCGCGCGACGCCGGTCGCATGTTGTCTCGCAAATAATCGAAACCGAATTCGTTGTTTGTCCCATAAGTGATGTCACAAGCGTACGCTTCCTGACGGCGACGATTGCCCTCAGTGCCTTGCATATCGCCCTGAATGGCCCCAACGGTTAGGCCAAGTCCCATATAGAGCGGAGCCATCCATTCCATATCGCGTCGCGCCAGATAATCGTTCACCGTAATCACATGCACGCCGTTGCCCGGCAAAGCGTTTAGATAGGTTGGCAATGTTGCAACGAGCGTTTTTCCTTCGCCAGTGACCATTTCTGCAGCGGCACCACTATGCAATACCATTCCGCCAATAAGCTGAACGTCATAATGGCGCATTCCCAGAAATCGCTTGCCACCCTCGCGACATACCGCAAATGCCTCAATCAACAAATCGTCTAATGTTTCGCCTTCGTTTAGTCGTTGACGGAACCGATCAGTTTCGGCGCGAAGGTCTTCTTCAGAAAATTTTTCGTACTTGGATTCTAACGCGTTGATGGCATCGATCTTGGATTGCAAGCTTTTGATGTAACGCGCATTGGACGAGCCAAAAAGTCCGGTCAAAAGTTGACCAAACCCACGACTGAATCCCCCACCCAAAAAAGTGAGTATGTCCCAAATACGTTCCAAAATTTTTTCCATGGTTTGCTGTTTCTATGAACTAGCGAAGGTTGGCAGTGCCAAATTGACAGTTATTTACGACGGACCAGCGGCAACGAGCGCAGCCTTGTCAAGAATTCCCAAGTTACTTCCTCGTAACAAGTTATAGTTGGTATCGTTTAGGGTCAACGGAGATAAAGTGCAAGCATTCGCACGACCTGCGTCGATTTGTCAGTTTATGCCTAAGACCCCTGACCTGAAAAGGCAACTAATGTGCCAGAAGTACTCGTCAAGACAATCTAGTCGACTCGATTCCCTCTCGAATTGGCATGTTTTCTCGAAACGCGACCTTTCCAGCCATTTCCTTCACGTTCAAGCCCAATCCGTCGCCTGATTGTTACACTACAAAAATGACAAAATTTTACCGGCACCCTATTTTTTTCTTGGTTTCCAAGTGAATCAGCCGCACACAACCGACATCACGGGAGAATTGATCATGCTCGGGACGGGCACAAGTGTAGGTGTGCCTGCCCTTGGCTGTAGTTGCCATGTCTGTGTGGAAAACCGTCTCTTGAACCGGCGTTCGCGTTGCAGCGTGATACTGGGGCTACCAGAGGGGAATTTATTAATCGATACAGCGCCCGACATGCGAATGCAATTGTTGCGCGAAGGAATCGGAATCGTACACGCCGTGGCTTATACTCACGAGCATAGCGACCATGTTATGGGCTTCGATGATTTGAGAATGTTTCAACATTACCTTGGTGGACCCGTTCCGATTTATTGCCGAAAAATTGTGGCCGACCGTTTGCGAATGGCGTTCGACTACGCTTTTGCCGATGTCAAACAAACGCATGCGGGTGCAGTTCCCGCTGTCACGATGCACTTGATTGAGGACCAACAATTCGACGTCCTGGGCACAACAGTGATTCCAATACCCATGTTGCATGGTCCGAGATTTAAGGTTCTTGGTTTCCGCATCGGAAACGTTGCCTACTGTACCGACATTAACGCCATTCCTCCGGCAAGCTGGTCTTTACTCACGGGACTGGACACCCTGATTATCGATGCCTTGCGGCCTGCGCCGCATCCAACACACTTCACCATTGACGAAGCCATCGCGGTCGCCCAGCAACTTTGTCCTGGCCAAACCTATTTCACGCATTGCAGTTGCAGCTTGGACTATTACGAAGTCAATCCAAAACTGCCGCCAAACATCCACGTCGGCTACGACGGCCTAAGAATTCGGCTAACCTAAAAACGCAACAAAACGATTTATCCCAAAATCACAAACCGAAGCTCCGGCGTTACAGACGACTTTGCTCTCTCCTTGACCGATTGGTTAAAAAACCAAAGAACACTTCAACAAAAAAACGAATGCGAGTAAACAAAAGTCACTCGCATTCGCATCGTTTACTTTGAATTAGCCGAAGACAAGCTTGGAAATTAACTCTTGCCAAGCATTTCAATGTAATCGGTAGTGATTCGAAACACCTCTTCTAGATACGGCGTCTTTTCAATCTTGTTGGAACCGTTAACTTGCTTTTCGAACTGTTCGCGATCTTCTTTATCGGCATCAAACTCTTCGCGGCGGGCGTTAAATTTTCCCAAGTTAAGTGGAACTGATTTCACTTCTTTGAGTTCGACATACTTATTGATCCGGCGAAGGTCCTTTTGAAAATCTTCAGACTGCGAGACCCGCATCTGCGATTTTTCTGACAAAGACTTAATCATTTCAGGCGAAACCAAGTTCAAATCGGTATGATTCGCGGTTGGCACGCGATCAAACTCAACGGCGTAATCTAAGTCCGTTTCTGAAACGTCCATATGGTCCGTAATCGATGGCAATACGACATCTGAAAAGACACCTCGCTTTTGAGTACTATCGCCGTCGGGGCGGTAGAATTGTTGCATTGTGATCTTCAGAGCGCCATAAAAACTAGGTGGATTTTGGCTTCTGAAAATATACTCGTTCAGATCGATCAGGCTTTGCACCGTGCCTTTGCCGTGTGTCGTCGAATCGCCAACGATCAAACCGCGATTGTAGTCCTTGACCGCTCCGGCCAAAATTTCACTTGCACTGGCGCTGAATTTACTGGTCAACACGACCATCGGTTTGTCCCAGGACATTCCGCTACGTTCGTCATTCAGGGCTTGAATTTGCCCGCGTGAATCTTTAACTTGGACTACTGGACCGCGATCGATAAAGAGACCTGTGCAATCGATGGCCTCTCGCAAGCTTCCGCCACCATTTCGACGAAGGTCCAAAACGAGCGCATCAACACTTTTTTGGTTGAATTCTTTGAGAATTTTTTCGACATCTGTTGTTGTGCTGCGCGACAATTCGCCGGAACCAAGGCCGGAATAGAAACTTGGCAGGTCAATCACACCAACTTTGTAGGCTGAGCCGTCAGCTTTCTTACCTGCCTCGAAAATTTCGCCATGGGCTGCTTCATCTTCAAGTTCAATTTTTTCGCGGACAATTTGAATTTCCTTCATTTCGCTGCCGCTTTCTTTGAGTACATTCAATCGGACGACCGTTCCGGCTTTGCCTCGGATCATCGCCACGACGTCGTCCAGTTTCATTCCAACAACATCCACAAACTCGGTGCCTGGTTGCTGGCCGACACCGACAATTCGGTCCTCTACCTCGAGGTCGCCTTGCTTGTCGGCAGCACCGTTGGGGACGATTCGCTTGATGACCGTATAGCCATCGTCATTAGCTTGTAATGTTGCCCCAATGCCTTCTAATTGGAGTCGCATTTGGATCATGAAGTTTTCAAATGTACGCTTGGACATGTAGGTGGTGTGCGGATCAAAACTGGTCGTAACCGCGGTGACAAACATCTCGACAACATCTTCATTATCAAGTTGTTTCATTCGCTTTGCGAACATGACGTAACGCTTTTTCAAAAGCTCAACGACGGAAACCTCTGTTTTCGATTTCACATCTTCTGGTTCTGTTTCCTTTGATTTCGAATCGCGGCTGCTTTGCTCAACGAGGATGTCATATTTGATTCGCTTTCGCCAGCGTTCCGAGAGTTCGTCAAAGCTTTTTGCATATTCAACTAGGTCGCGGTCGGTAACCATAACTTCGTCTGCAGTGAAATCGTGCTCGGTATCGAGCCACTTTTGCGCCAGGGCGACGCTGTCGTCGATCCGAGATTCAAATCGTTCAAATATCGCAAACGCTTCAGTAAAGTCGCCTTTGCGAATCTCATCGTCGATTTTGTCTTCCTTGGCCTTGAACTCCTCGAAATCCGATTCCAAAAAATACATTTTCATTGGGTCCAGAGATTTCAAGAACTGCTTTAGACTGCGTTGAGCGATTTGGTCATCAATATTTCGGTGCAGAAGATGATCGCGTTCCATCAAAATCGCGACGACACGTGTCGCCTGGCGGTCTTCTTTGGAGACTTCGTCTAGAACTTGAAACGCCGATCCAAATCGCGGCAAGAAACAAACAAGCAATGTAGCCGCAACAATAATCGCGAACGAGAGACGGTGCGGTGCCTCAACACCAATCCGCTTGCCCCGCAAGCATAAAGTTGGCAGAAACAATGATTTCGAATATTTCATGTGAAATTCCTAAGGGATGTTCGTCGCAAAAAAATTTGTCGCTGAAAAAATACGACCCAAGGTACAAAACTAAGTTACCTCGTTCGAACCGCGAAGTTTCCGCAGTTTTTAAACAGCGTGAGGCAAATCGCTTTTCAATATAACGATATTTTGGTGGTCGGCTTAGCTTCGGCAAAGGTCAAAGCAAAAAATAGTAGGCTTTGCAATTTGCTGCGGCAAGATCGATTTGCGGACTTTGTTTGCGGTCAATCATGACATTTCGAGAAATCGCAGGCCTATTCTCGTCTGAATCCGTCCTAACAAACCTTGCCTCAGTACGGAAAATTGATGTTGACGTATTTCAATCTTTTTGGTGAAGACGAGCCAACTCCAATTTTCGTTTTCAGCCAGATCCGACAGTTTCCAGCCAATCACAATGCGTTTTTTTGCAAAGACTTTCTCTCCCGGCGGTCATTCCATCGACTGAACATCCTCGGGGCGATATATTATGGGTTCGGCATCCATCTCCCAATCCTATGACAATTGCATCGTGACAGCATTCTTACTGATGAACGCAGGCGTCAATTCGGGCGCTCGGTTCGAACTGAATCCAACAGAACCCAATTTGCTCGGTCGCGATTGGCAATGCCAAATTGCCTTAAACGACCCGCAATGCTCGCGCGTTCACGCCGCAATTAATCGTGACGACGAGGGTTGGTGGATCACTGACCGAGGCAGTAGCAATGGCACATACGTAAACGGGCAACAAGTCGATAACGCCCAATTAATCGAAGGGACACAAATTAGAATCGGCTCAAATCATTTCACCTTCTCGATGGTTGTTGTCGGTGACGATAACAAAAAGAGTGAAACCGAAGAGGAAACGCCGACGTCAACGACAATCGTCTTCGATCGTTCTCATGACACGAACGAGTTTGGTCAGTACACGCTGAACTTTCTGCGCGGAAGCAATATTGGACAAGACTTTTTCTTTCTATTCCAAATTAGTGTCAAGCTGCTGAGTGCAAACGATCCAGATGAAGTCGTGCAGATTTGTATGTCACGACTGCAGGAACGAACCTCCGCGAACGTCGCTGGATTTCTTTGGTTGCATGAAACTGGCAAATTAAAACCGAAATGGGTCTATCCAGAATACGAAGCCAAAAAGTTACAACTGCGACAAGACCTTACGAAACGCGTTGTCTTAGAAAAGCATACCATTCGGGTCGAATACGATTCCTCAGATAACGGCGGAAACTATGCCGACGCCATTTGCGTGCCCTTGATTTTGAACTCGCCAGCCGGTGACGACACACAACAAATAGTCCAAGGTGCAATACACTTGTACCGTCAAGAACAAAGATTCGAAGAGTCACATGTTGAACTCGCGTCCGCGCTCGCAAATATCATGGTCCGGGCCCTGCGACAGGCAAACCAAAAAGCAAGCCTGGCCGCCGCCCACTCCAGTCTATTGCTTAAGAGCGCAGTGTTTGACGAGCTGATTGGCGATAGCTCGGAAATGACGGAACTTAAATCAAAAATCACTCGCGTTGCGAAGGCCTCGGGATGTGTTTTGATTCGTGGCGAAAGCGGAGTCGGCAAAGAGCTCGTCGCGCGGGCAATCCACAAAAATAGCCCTCGAGGCGATCGCCCTATGCTCACCGTCAACTGCGCTGCCATTCCGCGAGACCTGATGGAAAGCCAATTGTTTGGCCACAAACAAGGCGCTTTTACAAGCGCCGATCGAGATCATATCGGATGGTTCCAACAAGCTGACTTGGGCACGTTATTTCTAGACGAGATTGGTGAATTGACGCTGGAAGGTCAAGCCAAATTGCTGCGAATTCTCGAAGGCCACCCATTCATGCCTGTCGGGAGCACCGAACAAATCACGGTCGACGTACGAGTGATCTGCGCTACAAACCGAGACCTACGAGAATTTGTCAGTGAGAAACGCTTTCGCGAAGACCTTTACTACCGTCTTGGCGTCTATGAATTGTACATTCCGCCCTTGCGCAATCGCGGTGCCGATATTCAACTTTTAATTGACCGATTTTTGAAACACTTCCGCGAACGGCATGGCAAATTCGATCTAGCCTTGAGTGAAGAGGCCAACCGATTACTTCTTGCCTATCACTGGCCCGGTAACGTTCGACAATTGAGGAACGTGATCGACTCGGCAGTTGTCATGGCTGAAGAAAATGAAATCGCCGTCGAAGATATCGGCATTCGCGATCCAGGTTCAAGCAACGTTGGACTCGAATCCTTGCGTATTTCCGACTGGGAACAAAATCTCATTGCCGAAGCACTAAAACGGACAAACAACTCTGTTCCTGAAGCGGCAAAACTACTTGGAATCAGCCGAGCAACCCTTTACCGCAAAATCGAAGACTACAAGATTTCTCGGGGCGACTCGTAAACACACCTGGGATCATCGATAGGTTATTTGCATCTTGCAATAGTCGCCCGATTGCCCCAACTAATTTCTTGGTCTCTGTTGATCCTTCAAAACTGTCACATAGATCGTGCGTTTTTTTTCTTCGACTAAATCCACACGAACAAAATCAAGGACTTCTATTACGTAATCCATCGAACCATCATATTCAAACTTCATTCCCGCCTTGCCGCCACGATTGAAGGCTCCATATTGAGTCGTACCAAGTCGAGTGGCCAACTTCTTTGAAATTTCCGTATTGTCGAAATCACCCTCAATCGTGAAAAAAATGATGACACAGCCTTCGTTTTCAATGGTCTGAAAAAGGTCCTTCGGATTGATCCCGCGTGGTGATCGTGGACTTGTCGCTCCTGAATCGATTGAACCAGGAACACTAGGAGCACCCCGACTACCTTGCGAATCGTAACTGGCATTGCCACCAGACGTATCTGGAATCCCTGGCGAGCCGCGCGTACCAGTCGAGTCGTATGATCTGTTGTTCGGTGTCTCCGATGGAGCACTTCGCGATCCAGGAAAGTCTCGGTTTCCACCAGTTACCGGCGAGTACTCGCTGCGCCCAGAATCGACCGGAGGCGTTGCCATGGCACCACCCACGGCACCTTTTTTTCCGTTATTCTGTGGCGCCAAGATAGGCTCTTCGGTAACTATTGGTGCTTCAGTTTTTGACGGTTCGGCTGCCACCGAAGCGTCCTGACTGGAGCTTTCCGATTCAGCTTGGTTGTTGCCCGATTCGGTCGGGAAAACATCGATCGGTGAATTTGTGTTTGCATTGGAATTACTGGCAACTGTTTGCAGGGCGCTATACATGACGTTGGCAAGCAAATAGGCGACGCCTGCGAAACCAGCGACAAACAATAAACCACCCAATACACACAACAATACAAATCCAAGCCGCTGCGCACCTAGTGAATGATTCGCTGCCGATTGCAATCGCCGCGGAGCATTTGCCGCTAGTCGAGAACTACTTGGCGGAAACATTGCAGGCGCTGAAGAACGGGTACCAGCAAATTCAGACTTGTCGAATTCGGGTTCGAGAAGTTCGCCATCAACGACTTCTGATTCTGGTACTGGAATTCGAACTTTTTTTCCGCATCCCAAGCATTGGCAACGTTTGCCGGCAGCACTTGACTCCACCTGCATTAATTTACCACAACGACAACGAAATCGGATTTTCATTGTTGAAACACTTTGCAAAATACGTCGCGCATGTTTAGTCTTAAAAAATTGTAAACATGCAGCAGGCAGCGACTAAAAAAGTAAGTACTCGATCCCAACTGCCGATCAGTCATGGCGACGTTGGTTGACACCACTGACATCTGAAACTTTATCTTAGCGTGACCGCCACTAAAAATGCATTTCTAATTTGTCAAAGTCCAAGGTTTTAGGGCAGTTTGATGCTTTATGGGCTCCTAGTTGTTCAGCCGTTGCAGCAAGGCACTTGGCAATTCTGGGAGTCCCCTACCCTTCATTCTAGGAAAAACTCGCCTTCGCCTACGCTGCCCGACGCACGGATGGCGCCGCAGAAACGCTTTCCAGTACCCCCTCACCCATTGTTATTGATAGATCAACCCCAGCCTGCCGCAACGCATCGTTGATTTCCACATGCAAGTTGTTCTGAAAAGTCGAGAAACCTGAGCGAGACGGCAGAAACAAACGCAGTTCATAGTCCAAAGACCGTGGCCCAATCTTAACTAGTACCGCAGATGGTTCAGGATAATCCAACACAGCCGACTGTCGCCGTGCAACATCCAACAAAGTTTGCTGTACCAGCCGTGTGTCACTACCGTGAGGAACCGCCAACGCAAACACTGCCCGCGAAACAGTATCCGTCAGCGTCCAATTCATAACATCGTCGGTAATGAACTTCTTGTTAGGCACAATCCACTCGCGACGATCGGAATCCACAATCGTCGTCGCTCGCAATGCCATTTTAGTAACCGTTCCACTGACCGCGTTGACTGATACATAATCGCCCACTCGCACAGGGCGTTCCAGCAATATGATGATACCAGAAACAAGGTTCGCGAATACTTCTTGCAGCCCAAACCCTAATCCAACGGTCAATCCGGCTGCAAGCCATTGAACCCGATCCCAGCTAAACCCCAATTGATGAGCTGCAATTACAAGCCCAATCAACGAAACAACGTAACGCGTCACAAAAGAAACCGCAAAACGCCCTCCTTTATCCAAGGGCAATCGCCGTGGCAAACACAATTCAATCAACCCCACCAAATTCCGACTCACGCCAATTGCAACTAACATCACTGCCGCCGCCCACGCAAGATTTCGATATGTCACTTTCGACGCAATGCCGTCGATACCAACTGCACCATCCCACAACACCATCTG
>JAHEAM010000106.1 GCA_024642765.1 Planctomycetaceae bacterium | reverse complement strand
TGCAGAAATTGTGGTTCGATGTTGCATTGCGAAACATTTTGTAATTCTTGTGGTGCTGAATTTACGTAAGACGGTATCGGCCTCGCGATTGGGAAATGCCTGAGGAATACCGACGGCCAAATCAATTTGCTTACAAATGAAAAGCAACTACTCTGCGAAGGTGTAGTTTCGTTCCCGTTTTTGTTAGGCAATAAAAAATCGCGAATACTTCCTTGCTTGAGCAAGAGAATATTCGCGATCGTTAAAATTTCAAACTCTTGAATGTCTACGAATGCCACTAGGCCTTGATGTCGTAGCCGTTTCGATATTCGTGGCGAATCATACGTTGGACTTCTTCGCTGGCGTTTGCGGCGAGCATGTCTTCGGCGTTCCAGTCAACTTTTTCACCTGACCAAACTGCTAGATTGCCCAGCAAGATGGTTTCGGTCAATGGACCAGCATATTCTGGAAAGTTAGAAACCGTCGTGCCTTCACCTTTGATTGCATTTGCGAATTCTTCAAAATGGCCAGGCGAGTTTACAAATTCTGCTTGGTCTCTCAGTTTTCGCTGGTTTGTGAATTCTCCATCAACGACGATGCCAGTGTTTTGAACGTCGCCACCGTAATCACCCGGCGAATAGAATTTTCCTTTGTCACCCACAATCAATGCTGCGGACTCAAAAGTTCGGTTTTTGCCGTTTTCAAGTTTTTCTTGTGGCAAGTCATCGGTTAGTTCTGCCGGCGGAAGGTTTTGTCCGTCGTACCAAACCATTTTCAATGCCGGTCGGCCATCCAGTTCAGGGAATTGGAAAGTGATCTTCGACGCCTTGGGATACATGACCCGATCGTGTTTTTCGTTTTCGGAAACGACCGAAGTCGGATTGCGCAAGTTGAGGGCCATAAACGACATATTGAATGTGTGACAGGCCATGTCCCCTAAAGCACCGGTTCCAAATTCCCAGAACCCACGCCACTTGAATGGGTGGATTTCGGGGCTGTAGGCTCGCTTGTTGGCTGGGCCAATCCATTCATTCCAGTGAATATTTGCAGGAGTTGGATTGATCTCTTCAACCTTTAGTCCGTAGCTTTGTGGCCAAACAGGACGATTGGTCCACACGTGGACTTCTTTTACCGTGCCGATGATTCCGTTACGAATGAGGGCCGCAGATAGCCGCAAGGTTGACTGGGCTGTGCCTTGATTGCCCATTTGGGTAACAACCCCCTTTTCTTTTGCAACCTGTCCCATGAGGCGGGCTTCTTCAATCGAATGGGTCAAAGGCTTTTGACAGAAACAATTCTTGCCCATTCGCATGGCCATTAGTGCAGCAACGGCATGTGTATGGTCAGGCGTACTCACTGTTACGGCATCGATTGATTTTTCCATCTCTTCCAGCATTTTGCGGAAGTCGCTAAATCGTTTTGCACCTGGGAATTTATCGTCTGCACCGTCAAAACGAGTGTCATCGATATCACAAATTGCAACTACTTTGCCGTTCTTTGCAGCATCGCCAGAATCGCTTGAACCCTTGCCGCCAATTCCGACGCACGCAAAACGAATTTCCTCGTTCGCAGACAAACTAGGTTTGGCCTGGACTCCCCCGGCGACCCAAAATCCGGCCCCGACAGCCGCCGAGGCCTTCATAAAATTTCGACGTGATGATGTTTTGGACTTTTTGGACATATTTGAGTCTCCGGTAGAAAAGTAAATTTCAAATCAAAATAAAACGTTGAGTTTCAACGCTATTGTACTATTTGTCGTTGGCCGTTGCATTGCTGTTTCGGATTTGTTCAACAACCGCCTGTATTTCTCGTTTCAAAGCTGGAGAATCAGCCAATTCTACGGCTCGGTTTTCGGTTAGCATTGCGGGACGTGTTCGGCCCATGTCTCGCATCAACATTGCCTGTTGCAATAAGGACTCGCAACGCAAATCGGTTGGCATCTGAGTGTCATCGGTAAAATTATCAAGCGCTCTTAATGCCTCTTCGGCACGGTCAAGGCGATACAACAGGTCAGCCTGGCTACCGACGAGTTCAATCAAAATGTCCGGCGCAAACCGCGCACGTGCAATTGCGTTCGCGTAAACTTCCAGCGATTGGTCGTTCGAGCCCTTCTTCGCAAGCAATTGACCTTGGGCAAGCCGCACCAAAAGATGTTCGCCCGGTAGCTTTAAAGTCTCATCAACAATGGCCAGCGCCGCATCTATTTGATTCGCAGAAGCCGTTTGCATTAATTTCCGAACCAGCAGTCGCTCTCGTGTTTCTTCCACAAGGCCTTCAATGGCTAACATTTCATCAATGAGTTTGTTGGCCTGATCAATTTGGGCATCTTTTTGCAGAAGGCCTAGTTTGATCTGGAAAATCTCAAAACGTTCATCGATGGTAAACGGAACTGCAGCCAGGACCTCGTCAATGAAGGCAATCGCGTTCGCTACGCTGTCGAGCCGCGAGACGATATTGATGTCAGTCAAAATTGCCTTGCGTGCCTCAGCGTCGCGTTCACCGAAATATTTAGATCGCAGACCCAAATGATTGTCTGCGTCAATTCGGTCGATTTCGTCAAGCTCTTTCGCGTAATATACCTCAATAATTTTTGGGTCGAGTTCCGCAAGGCCTTGGTCTAGCAACGCGGCGCGTTCATCGTCGTCTTTTGCGTCAGGCAACTTCGCAAAGGCAAAATCACGGCGCATTCGCAGTTCCCGCAAGTTGTCGAGGGCCAAAAGAAACGGATCGGGACCACCCTCCATGTAACCCAGAAACCCAATGGGCCTCAATTCCGAATCGACAACGGCGACCGTTGGATATCCCGAAATTGCAAACCGCTCAGCCCATTCGGCATTTTGTTTCTTGAGTTCTTCGGTTTGCTTCAATTCTTTCGGGAAATCGAATTTTACCAACACGAAACCCTCGGCCGTTCGCTCAGCAAATTCTGCCTGCGCAAACACCTCTGATTCGAGTTTCTTGCAAGGCGGACACCAATCAGAACCGGTGAACAATAGGAACAAGTCTTTCTGTTCTTTTTTAGCTGTTTCCACGGCTTTAGAAATATCTTCCGTGAAGATATCGTCAGCATTCAAACTTGGATTCTGGAAAAGTAGAAAACCGCTGAACGCAACGCACAAAAGCCATACGCAATATCGGTTCATCCAACGTCCCAAACTCATGAGTACAAAGCCTAACGTATCAAGACTATCAATGCGACTTATTTCGACGAAAGCATTTTAACACGCCAAACATTCGCGGTCGAGCAATGAGGATTTCTAGTCTTCGAATCGGTGCTCGGGTGCAACAAAGTCGTACTAGGGGTGTTTGGGGCCTTCCGCAATGACTTTCGACATATTGTCCTCTCGCAGATTAGTTTGAGGTAAGTGAGCCGTGGAACCATCACGAAAAGTTATTTCTAATTCGTCGGTATACCAATTTCCGTTTTCGGATTTTATAGTTCCTGAGCCATTCGCGGAGGTCAGAGAGCCCGTTACCTTGAATTCTACCGCGACGATCACAACGTCACCGCCGGCAGTGACGATTGAATTTTTGGGACGTGATGTCAAACTCCCAGTAAGTAGTTTGATTGGGAACCCAAGTTTTTTGACGACACGAGGATCTCCATTCATGGCCTCAACTGCCGCAACGAGTGCAGGATTTGTTGGGATCAAAGTGTCACGCCAAACAAAGATCACACCTGAGATACTAAAAATCAAAACAACAATGCCGATGATTGTCCTTTTGGTAATCCTGGAATTGCTGGCTTCAGCGTAATGTTTCGAAGGAACTTGAGATTCCATGTCATTGCATGCTTTCGAAAAAGTAGATCTCAATGAACGTTGACGCTTTGTCGACTCGATTTCCGAGTACATTTTGAGTACGCTTCTACTTCGAAAGGGTTGTCTAAATAGGGGTTTTTTCCTTTAGAATACATGAAAATCGAGCAGGCAATATATGCGGGAAGGAAAAATGGCCCCCATCGTTCATATTGCCGGACATGAACGTGCTCGTGATCGCGTGCTTCACCTAACATGAATCGATTTAGGCCAACAATTACGTGTCCAAGAGTTATTGCTGCAATGGGCCCGTTTGGAAGACGCTCGAAGATCCACGAAAGGAACCCTCCCCAAAACTCCAAACAGCCGCGTCGTATTTGGACATTCCCTCCTGTTAGCAAAGCGAGGCACCCCGCTCCCAATCCCAAAAAAGTGTTGGGAGATGCCCAGATCATACCAGCGATTTTTAAGATTTTCGTTATCATCGGGTGCTCGAAGGAAGCACATTTGATTGTTTCGTGCGAATTACGATAGGTCGTTTGGCCGCTATTCTAACGATGTTCGAAAGGCAAATGCTAGTAAGCAATTTCACGATACAATTTTCGATATTCCGCACTTTTGAAATTCCCACACCTTCGTCCAGGCGGCTCGTTTTCAATGGAAATGGCATTCTATTTGCAATTTTTCTTGGAAATATCACTTTCCATTTTGGTCTTTGGAGGTATACTCCTTACGCAAAGGTGATTCAAACACCCAACAAAATGATTCGAAAGTAAGCAAGTAACGTCCAAGAACTTGGCATGCAATTGAGTTACCACTGGTAATTGACCTCGCTGACAACAGACGTTTTTTCGATCAACCCTGGGGCAGGATAGCGGGAGGCTTATTAAAACCCCATAAAACCAGCTTGAAATTCTTTGCTCAAGCATACAGCGACTTTAGGATTGATCGTGTTGATCAGAAGCAAAATCGCTTGCGTTGTGGTGGACGCAAAATCGTCTGTGGCTTTCTTGTTTGCCCGGACGAAGGCTGTCGTATGAAATCGACGTTCGTTGTTTGTTGCTGCGTGGCATGATGGCCGAATTTACTCTTGTGTTTCCACCAAGAGCGCAATTGCAGTAATTCTCACACAAAACTTTGTCAGCACAGCCATGGTTGGGTTTGCGACCTAAGAAGTAGCGCCCCCGACTCAGGATCCCATGTCAATGAGTGTTTCGTTGGCTCCGCACGAGATTTATGTATCCTCGCGCACTATTATTTTAAAGCACAATTTGGCAACATTCGATCGGACGCAGATGTCTTTGGTTGAGTTGCCGTAAAGGAACCTATTTTGAAATCGTTTAAAGAACTCGAATTGATTGCCCCCGTTCAAAAAGCACTCGAAGAAGAAAACTATCAAATACCCACACCTATCCAAGCCCAAACGATTCCACCAGCCTTGATCGGCCGTGACGTACTAGGTTGCGCACAGACAGGAACTGGAAAGACCGCCGCATTCGCTTTGCCGATTTTGGATTATTTAGGGCGAGAGAATTTTAAAGCCCGCCCGAACCGACCGATTGTGTTGGTTCTTGCACCGACTCGCGAACTCGCGATTCAAATCGGCGACAGCTTTGCTACGTATGGAAAGCACCTGCGCATTCGACAAGTCCTCGTTTACGGCGGTGTCAATCAAAACAAACAAGTACAGACCCTGCAACGTGGAGCTCATATACTCGTTGCAACGCCCGGTCGGTTGTTGGACTTAATGAATCAAGGATTTGTGTCCTTGGACGATTTACAAATATTTGTTCTTGATGAAGCTGACCGGATGCTCGATATGGGTTTTCTGCCAGATTTGAAGAAAATAATCAATGAACTACCTGAGAATCGTCAGTCCTTGTTTTTCTCTGCGACCATGCCGCCGAACATTGTCGAGCTTTCGAAACGATTGCTTTTTGAACCGGTGAGCGTCAACGTTACACCGAAATCAACCAGTGTCGAAGCGATCGAGCAGAAAGTGTACTTTGTCGAACGCGGTGCAAAGCTAGACATGTTGCGCAGCATCTTGTCTGGAGGCGATGTCGATCGCACGATTGTATTCACCCGAACCAAACGCGGCGCAAATGTCGTTGCCGAAAAGCTCTTGCGATCTGGTACGACTGCAGCAGCGATTCACGGCAATAAATCTCAAGGTGCTCGGCAACGTGCACTCGAAGCGTTTCGAAACAAGGACGTCAGGGTGTTGGTGGCGACCGACGTTGCGGCGCGAGGTATTGATATTGATGGCGTGACGCACGTGATCAATTACGATGTACCAAACGAGCCGGAAAGTTACGTACATCGGATTGGTCGAACAGGACGCGCTGGCGCCGCCGGAATAGCGATTTCCTTCTGTTCGTCGGAAGAACGCGATGACTTGCGAGCCATTGAAAAGCTATTGCGTTTGCGATTGCCAGTTGTTGAAAGTAGTGGTTTGCCAAAAGTGCAAAATGCCGCTCCAGCGGTTGCCGGCACTCCAAGTAGCAATGCAACAAGTAACAATACGGGCAAGGCGACCCGACCTGGTCGACCACGTCGTGGCGCGTCGCGACATCGACCTGTTGGTAACAAGCCTCAACCGACAAGCGAATCCCCCTCACGTGCTGTAAACGCAAATGACGGATTTGCAGAACCAAGAGCTCAAAAACGACTACGCCCCAATCGTTCACGCCCAAAGGCTCAGTCGCGGCAGCCTCGATAATTTGCTGTTATCCAGGTTGCACGAACTTACATTTGTCGGGCGGTATGGAATAAACAATGGTCGTCGGTTGTTACCGACGACCTTCTTTTCTGGATTGCGAATGTCTCACGCCATTTTAATTTGGTGTTTGAGCAATTGGCTTTATTCTACCCATTCAACTGGCTGCGGTTGAATTTCATTTTCAGGACGGTTGCCGCAGTCTTTGCGCCCGCTACCTTCCAGTCTGCTTATTGCTCGCAGTTTCATATCTTGTTCGCAAAGCACTTGGCAGCTGAGACGAACCCCCGATATTCCTTTGGCCACAAGAGTATTCTTTTCCGCAACGGTCATGGATTTCGGTTCGCCTTCGATAAACTCGACGCGGCAAGTCGTGCACTTTCCGACACCACCGCAGGCATGAAGTTGATCGAGTCCGCACTCATCGACCAGGGCTAATACGAGTCGTTTTCCTTGTGGGACGTCGAACACGCCAAGTCCTTCGATTTCAAGTTTCGGCATTTGAATTCCTTCGAACGTATTAAGAGTTAGTTTTCGTTTTGATTTATCACAAGTGAACGATTGTTCAAATAAATAAAAATCACAATGTCACAACAGTTCGTATTTGGCAATCAAAAACCGTGTTTCGAAAATCGTTTGTATGTTGGTGTTTGAGAGCCGTTATGTGAATCGCGCTAGGCCGAACCAGTTGAAACGATCACTTGAGCAGGTCGGAGAACGCGTTCGTGCAAGCGAAAACCAGACCGCAATTCATGAAGGATGTGATTGGCGGGTTGATCGTCTGACTGCATCATCTGAACTGCTTGATGAAGATTTGGATCAAAAGGCTGCCCCACTGATTCGATGAGTTTGCAGTGATGGCGTTCGAGAATTCCGTTCAGTTGATCGGCAACCATTTTTACGCCAACAACGACGGGTGATTCAGCATCGTTGGTGTTTGTTGATTCCAAGGCGCGTTGCAGATTATCAAACGCATCCAATAAATCGACTAATAAAGGAGAGGTTGCATATCTAAGTTGCTCTTCCGATTCGCGCCGAGCGCGACGACGGAAGTTGTCCATGTCCGCCTGGTAACGCAAGGCCTTTTTTTCGGCGTCGTGAAGTTGGCGTTGCAAAGCTTCAACTTCATTTGCTGGCGGTTCGCGATGGGTCGAATCTTCGTCCGCCAATTCCTCCATGAAGTCAACCGCTTCCTGAAATTCTTCTGGCGTCATTTCCGAATTTTTGTTGTCACTCATTTGGGGTGCTTTCGTCAATACTAAACTTGGCCGCAGCCGATTCTTGAGCTAATTGGATGATACGCTGTTTCGTTTCAATTGTGTTGATCGATTTCATCTGTTTTAGGCATCTACAGTTTACAAGGCCGTAGTTTTGGAACTTACTTTGCAATTTGTTTTCTTTTTTCTAGCCTTTTGCTGAGGCACTTAGGTAGTTCTTGATTCGATCCAAAAAGTTTTTTCTTTGTGGAAGCACTTCCACGTGTTCTAGTTCAGCTAAATCGCGAAGGATTTTTTCTTGGGCGGCTGAGATTTTCTTTGGTGTTTCAATAAAGGTTTGAATCAGTAGATCGCCAACTCGTCCACTCTGTGGATCGGGAACGCCGCAACCTGCCAGCTTCAGGACTTCGCCCGATTGCGTGCCACGTTTGATCGTAACGGTGCGCGGGCCATTTAAAGTCGGGACTTCGATGTCCGCACCCAAGGCGGCTTGTGTATAAGCAATTGGCAATTGAACAATCAAGTTTTTGCCATCACGGTGGAAGATGCTGTGTCGTTTGACAGAGATGAAGCAATAGCAATCGCCAGAGGGACCACCATCCGGACTTGGTTCACCTTCCCCTGACAATCGAACACGCATTCCGTCATCGACACCTGCTGGGATATCTACTTCCATTTCGACTTCGCGCTGAATGAATCCGCGTCCGCGACAGTCGGTACAAGGATCAACGATTCGTGATCCCGCGCCTCGACAGGAGGGGCACGTTGTTTGCATTCGTAGGATTCCTGCCGCTTGAACAATCTGGCCTTTCCCGCCACATTGACCGCAGATTTGAGGCTTGCTGCCTGGTTGACTTCCAGAAGCACTGCATGTCACACAGGGATTGCTGCGGTTGAACTTGATGCTTTGTGTTGAACCGCGCGCGGCTTCCTCGAGGGTCAGAGAAACATCAACACGTAGGTCGGCTCCGCGTCGTTGGCGCCTTCCACCCCGTCCGCCGCCACCGAAAATATCACCGAAGACACCGCCGCCAAAAATATCGCCAAATGCAGCGAATATGTCTTCTGCAGAACCAAATTGAGAACCGGCTCCATCTAATCCGGCGTGGCCGTGGCGGTCATATCGCGCACGTTTGTCTTCGTCGCACAATACTTCATAGGCTTCGGCGGCCTCCTTGAATTTCTTGCTAGCTTCCTCATCACCCTGATTGCTATCCGGGTGAAACATTACGGCCATTTTTCTATAGGCCTTAGAGATTTCGCGATCGTTTGCATCGCGAGCGACTCCTAGTACCTCGTAATAGTCGCGTTTTGCCATGTCTTTCGACTACCTACACATCGAATGAAGTTTCGTACCCAGTTTGAGCGTTCGCCTAACAGTGCGCTCCACAAAAAAAGAGGCTGAAAAAAACGAAATGGATTTCGGCTGATCTGCCTTCTTGGGCACACTTGGAACAACGATGCGGGTCACCTAACTTTTCAGTTGGGTGACCCGCTAGGTTTTTCAGGCACTACATGCCGACTCTCGCTTGTCACAAACAAACTAAGCGACAACGCCTTCGGCCAGCTTTTTGTTTTTGCCTTTTGAGTCGTCGTCCAGATTACTGATCATTGCATCTGTCGTTAGCAAAAGCCCCGCGATGCTGGCTGCATTGACCAGCGCGGTTCGCACGACTTTAACTGGATCTATCACTCCGGTTTTGTACATGTCCACATATTCACCAGAGTGCGCGTTGTACCCAACGTTCATAGGCTTGTCTTTTACGATATCGACAACTACAGAACCATCAATTCCGCCGTTGTTAGCGATTTGGCGAATGGGTGCATCCAAAGCGTTGAGCACGATATCAATGCCGATTTTTTCGTCGCCCTTTGCCGAAGAACGGGCTTTTTCAACGACTTCGCGGCATCGCAACAAGGCAACACCACCACCTGGCAGAATTCCCTCTTCAACGGCTGCACGAGTCGCATGCAATGCGTCTTCGACGCGAGCTTTCTTCTGTTTCATGTCAGATTCGGTTTCGGCACCGACGCTGATAACGGCAACACCGCCAGTCAGCTTGGCAAGGCGTTCTTGCAATTTCTCTTTGTCGTAATCACTGTCCGTTTGGCTGATTTGCTTGCGGATTTGTTCGATACGAGCATTGACTTCTTTGCGAGAACCGGCACCTTCGACCAAAGTCGTGTTGCTTTTGTCGATCGTGATTTTTTTCGCCGATCCCAAGTGTTCCAGCGTGATATTCTCAAGTTGGATACCAAGGTCTTCGGAAATCAATGTGCCACTAGTCAGCACAGCCATGTCACCCATCATTGCCTTGCGTCGATCACCGAAGCCAGGAGCTTTCACGGCACAAACGTTTAACGTGCCACGTAATTTATTGACTACGAGCAGGGTAAGTGCCTCAGCATCAACGTCTTCGGCGATGATCACAAGTGCCTTA
>JAHEAM010000557.1 GCA_024642765.1 Planctomycetaceae bacterium | reverse complement strand
CTCGGTATTGGGCGTCGATGTTCAGCCAGAGATACTCGCGCTACTTCGCAAACGAATGGAGAGCGAAGGCATCGAAAACGTCACGCCTATCCTAGGTTCATTTCACAATCCACACCTCCCCGAGGACTCGGTTGATCTCGTCTTGCTTGTCGACGTCTACCATGAGTTCAATTACCCCGAACAGATGTTAAGCAATATCCGCAAGAGCCTGAAAGCTGACGGCGTAATTGTATTGCTCGAATACCGGGCCGAAGACCCCGACGTACCAATCAAACGCGAACACAAAATGTCTAAAGCCCAAGTTGACGTGGAAATGCGAGCAAACGGCTTCAAAAAAGTCAGTGAGTTCGACAAACTACCATGGCAGCACATGCTGTTTTACGGGAAAGATGAAACAGTTGACACCTCGAAATAGCGATTCAAAGTTCCAACGGCAACACTTTCAATGCGGGTTGTTCTTTCTGAATCAAGCTGGCTTTGACCGCTCTGGTATGCAATTCGTTTAATGCTGCGACACCAAGATCGCCCAAATCGTGCGTCCACTCATTGACGTAAAGTTCCACATGTTGCATCAAAACGCTATTATCGAATTCTTGAGCGTAAAGCCCCATCGTCTCGAGTGCCTTATCGCGATGATGATTCGCATATTCAAGTGACTCCCGTATTCCTCTTTGAACTGCCAGCACAACCTCGGTGGGCAGATCTTTTGAACCCAATATCCCTCCTAACGGCAACGGCAACCTGAATTCAGACTCCCAATGTGCACCCAAATCTTCAACAAGCGATAGACCTTGTTGCTCCCAAGTAAATCGGCCCTCATGAATACAAACGCCAAAATCTACCTCACCTGTTTTTAACATCGGCATGATGTCTGAAAAGACAACATGTTGGATTTTCGTGGTCGAAGGAAAGAACATTTGAAATAACATTGCGGCGGTCGTGTAACGACCAGGACATAACGTTACCTTTTCCCGATTCGTGTGCGCAGGTCGATCATTTTTGCGAGATGAAAGCAGTAACGGACCGTTCCCAAAACCCAATGCCGAACCCGCTCGCAAAACTTTGTACGACTCTGAAACATGCAAAGCCAAATGAAAGCTCGCTTTTGCAATATCGAACTTTTTGCGAAGGACACCTTCGTTTAATTGCTCAATATCAAGCAACTCAAATTCAAACTCAATGCCGGGCACTACGACCTTCTGGGTTAACAGTCCATGAAACGCATAGGTATCATTAGGGCAGGTCGAAATCCCAATTCGAATTTTCATGGCAATCGTCCGACCGAATTATCTTGAATCGACCAATGCTGCAAAACATCACAGGCAACTTCGGCTACCGCGAGTAACGCTTTGGAGATTTGCCATTGCGATTTGTCGCGTACACCTGCGACGTTTGAAATCCCTCGCAACACGCTGAAACCGATGCCCTGCTGCGCACAGGCAACTGCCACAGCGTATGACTCCATATCTTCCGCAACGACGTCAGGATATGCCGCAACTTTTTCGCCAACCTCTGCTTCATCGCAAGATACAGCTGTCACAGAAAGCAAGCTCCCGGTCGCCAGCGTCCTAACCTGACAAACGGAACTCGAATCGAGCATCAAAATGGGATTGTAATTTACGATTTTGGCCAAGTCTGTACGTTCAACTGGTTGGAAATTCTTTCCAGAACCAACGCCTACCCCAAACAAACGAACACTACTCCCGCAGACGACTTCGCCAATCTGACATGAGTTGCCAATCGAACCCGCAATCCCAAGCAACAAGACGCGAGTTGGCTTTAGTTCCGCCAATAGGTTGGCCGCTTCTATTCCCGATTGGATAATTCCAATACCACAGGTTTTCCAAATTGCGGCTTGTTGCAATTCGTTACACCAATATTTTGTTTTTCGAATGGCTTCCAATTCCAATTCCGACGGAATCAGTACGAGCGGTAGGCTCATGATAGATTCGCTTTCTCAAAATCGCCCGCTCCTCGAGCGACGCCAAACAACTCATACCACAGTTGTTCTGTGCGTCGCCAAAAAAAAGCTTCCCGAAAAATCAAATAGCCCAAGAGCGAGTGTAAACACGTCAAAGCAAGCAGCCAAACAACACCCTTCAACCGCAACGAATCAGGCAGTTGCAAGAATCGCGGAATCACACCGCCCGATCCACCAACGGCCATCCCAGACGCCAACAAAGCATAGCAACAACAACTCGTCAACAAAAACCAACTTGTTACGCGGAGTGTCGACCAGTCGGGAATCAGGTACAAGAACAAGCCATAAAAGACATGCAGCACAACACCAAAAGCAGACAAATACATCCAACGCGGCAAAGGCGGCGTATCGACTTGTTGCTGCAGCTCATTCCAAAACAATACGGCTGGTAGCAAAGAAATTACCGCAAAGCCAATCAATACAACCGCAAAAAAAACAGCAACAAATTTTCGCGCATTTAGTTTTTCTTGGGTCTGCGCATCGATCGATTTTGCCGCTAAAACTTCGCAGTTGTCGCCGCGAGCTTTCACGACCCGGATATTGGGAAACGGCTGAGTCGTGATTTCTGGCGACTCTTGATTGTCATTGCGAGAATTCATCGATCAGCTAGTCCTTTTTTTCTTCCAGCCGCACACCTTCAAAAATACCATCGATATATTGAAGCATCGAATGATCGCTCAAATGATCAATGCGGCATTTTACGAAACCGTCTAAGAAACCCCTCACACGGTCACTGAAACGACGCCAGCCCGTCACTTTT
>JAHEAM010000556.1 GCA_024642765.1 Planctomycetaceae bacterium | reverse complement strand
CGAAACTGGTCGCAAGGAATCATTTTTTAATAATCATTCACAACGGATACTATCAAGAATCAAATCCGTCGTCCCAAGCCGCCAACAAATCACCAACTTCTATCAAACGAGGCGTTGTCGCTCGAATAGAGACCGATCCACGCTCGAAGATATTCAACGCTCGAGGCATCGAGTTCATTTCTACGTGCAGTACTGGGGACGCATCAAAATTAGTCATTGCCACGAAATTTGAATTCGATTCGGAACGATTGGGCATTACTGCCGCATCGCTCGGTACCAATTTCATGCCAATATTACTGCCCAATCCACGTCCGTTATTGCGCTGGTCATCGTCTAGAATTGTCCCAACACCTTGACTGTCACTAATCGTGGCACCAGATGGTGACGAGAGATTCACGTAAAAGTACTCCGTGGACTCTCGCCTTGTGTCATTCCGTATCGTCACCGATACGGTTTTTGAAGTCTGTCCAGGTGTGAACGTGAGTGTGCCGCTTGTACTGTAGAAGTCGTTTCGTCCGGCAGTTCCGTTTGCGGTTGCGTATTGGACGGACACATTTAAGGAACTCGGTTCCGAAAGCGAAACGTTAAAGACGAATGTTCCATCGTTTTCGGCTCCTGTAACATCATCGATTGAAAACGATGCTACCGACGACGCGTCGTCATTGACGATAGTTCCAACTCCAGTGGCGTCCGCAATCGTAGCATTGGTGGCGTTAGACAACGTCACGATAAATGTTTCATTCGCTTCCACATTGGTGTCACCGAATACCGGAACAGAAATGGCCTTGCTCGTTTCACCAGGAGCAAATGTTAACGAACCGCTTGTTGAACCATAGTCGGAGCCAGCGGCGGCAGTATTATTTGCGGTCGCAAAATTAACTGTCACCGAATCGGTCGCTGCCGCTGATAATGAAACTGTGAAATTTGCGAACGTCGTTCCAGAATTGCCCTCAGTTACAGACACATCGTTCACACTTAGATTCGGCATTGGCGGAGTTGTATTGAACATCTTGTCGATATCCAACCGTCCGCCAGTTACCGTCTTGCCAGCTAGTGAGCTAGTTGCAGTCGTGTTATTTAAAACGGCGCTTCGTAAGTCCAACGCCGAAATCCCTGTGTTGGCTGCGGCGTACAAGGCAACCGCGCCCGTCACATGTGGCGTCGCCATCGACGTGCCACTATAGGAACCGTAGGTATTTGATGGCAATGTCGAGTAAATGGACGAACCAGGAGCCCCGAGGTCTACGGTATTCGCACCGTAGCTGGAAAATGATGAGATTCCGCCAGTGCTGGTGATGGATGCCACGGCTATTACCGAATCGTAACCAGCACCTGAGGTCGTATTATAATTCGATGGATACGAAGCAACGGAATCGTTGTTTGACGTTGAATTTCCAGCCGCAGCAATAAACAAAATGCCCTGGTTCGCCGAACGAGTGATCGCGTCCAACAGGCCTTGCGAGAATCCGCCGCCGCCCCATGAATTATTGGTCGCCACGATGTTCAATCCATGTCGCATCTTGAGGTCGGTCAAATAATCCAATGCTTGGATGGCGCCACTTGTGGAACCACCGTTCGTACCTAAAAATTTGGTCGATATCATTTTGACGTTCCAGTTCACGCCGGCGACGCCCAAGCCATTTCCTCCCTTCGCGCCGATAGTGCCCGCAACATGTGTCGCATGGTCGTCTGACGTTCCATCGTAAACAGTTCGGTCATTGCTAAAGAAATCCCAACCTTGTGAATCATCGATTTTTCCATTTCCGTCGTTATCGACTCCGTCAATTGGATCAAACGGGTTAGTCCAAACGTTGGCTTCCAAATCGGGGTGGGTGTACTGAATGCCTTCATCGATTACACCAACATACACATCGCTTGTTCCGACGAAACCGTTGTTCCAAGCTTTTTCAGCTTGCGAACCGTACTGGTTTGTTGTGCCCGATGGGCCGACAGCCGTAGGTGAATCGTTGCTGTACATTCCCCAAAGTTGCCCGCTCAAGTAATTGGTATCATTGCTAACTTCAGAAGTCGTATAAATCCAGTTCGGCTCTGCGTATAACACACCAATCATCGAACCCATTTGTTGGGCAGCCGCCTCGACGCTAATACCAGGTCTAACCTGAATTCGCTCCAGCACTCCCTGACCAGCAGCGATCATGGCATTGGTTTGAATATGCTCGACGACTTGCCCTCCAACATTTGCAATCGCTTCGGTTCGTGCCGCTTGATCGACAGAATTGTCAAATTGGATTAGCAATTCGCCGGGCAAGTACGTCGCCGCAGCTAACATTGCTCGTTCTTCAGAAGAAGTTTTCGACAACTTTTGGGCGCAAGTTGCTTCGCTGATGAGGAATAATGCTGAAAAGGTTTTGACGTTCGCTTTGTCATATAGAACCCTGTACTTGAAACGAAAAGAAAAGAAAAACAGACCCGGGACTAATATCCACAAGGAAACAATAATCCAAATCCAAAAGGCGTTCAATTCGGCATTAGGCTAAAAGATCTAAAATCTTATTGTTTTTGCAACCGTTATCCCTAAGCATTTTTTTGCTATCAAAGTTGCGGATTTGTTAGCCTGAAGGGCCGCTCCAACCTCCGTTTTCGATAAGTGACCTCTCAAGGCAGGAAACGCAGGCCCTTGGTCAATTGCGAATTCGACTAGAACGAATTGCTCGAATTTGTTAATCCTTCCCTGGAGTGCAGGATGTTTCTCGAAAAAAACTAGTCGAAAGGTAACACACTCC
>JAHEAM010000555.1 GCA_024642765.1 Planctomycetaceae bacterium | reverse complement strand
TAGCGATTACCATGGCTTCATGACAACGACGCAAACAATTGAAAAGCCCGAGTTTCGTGGCCGAGAACGCTTGGCCGCGAGCTATGCGTTTTTGTGGTTCTTCATGATGATGAGCGGTTACAGCGTGTTGCGGCCAATCCGCGAAACACTTGTGACGTCGCTTGATAGCAATGAAAAATCGACGCTGTTCTTGATGACCTTCTTGGTGATGCTAGGTGCTGCACCCATTTATGCTTGGCTAGTCTCAAAGTTGACACGCACCCAGTTGTTGCATGCCGTTATGCATTTTTTTGCATCAAACCTCGTTTTATTTGCAGTTTGGGACAGTCTGCCAATCCCCAGCGCGACGCTTTGGCTGGCTCGCGTTTATTTTGTTTGGGTCAGCGTTTTCAGCCTATTTGTTACATCTGTCTTTTGGAGCGTTTTGGCCGATGTATTTCGAAACGAACAGGGTACACGACTGTTCGGTCCTATCGCCAGTGGCGGCACAATCGGCGCGATCGTTGGATCGTTTGTGACAGGGCGTACAGCGGAGTTGTTTAGTCACACGCAGTTGTTTTGGAGTGTTGCCGTTTTGCTTGAGTTCGGACTGGTGTTTGCGGTGATGCTGACATTTGTGACGAGAAATGGAAATCTGCCGAGCCCAAAATTCCACCGGCAGCCGAAGGGATTTGGGCAGGCCTAGTGGAAATCTATTCGTCGCGCTACTTATTAATGATCGCGATTTACCTGGCGCTCATCGCGTTTTGCGGAACGTCAAACTACATGAAGCTGACGCAGATTGCTAAGACTTCGTTGACCGATAATGGACAGCGAACAGAGTTTTTTGCAAATATCAATTTCTGGGTACAGCTCGGTACGTTGGTTGCTCAATCATTGTTAGCGACACCAATCATGCGCCGGTTTGGGTTGTCGACGGCGCTCATTATCTTGCCGGGAATATATTTTGCGGCATTCGTGGGCCGAAGTTTTTCGGAGTCGCTGATAATCATGGCCGCCATTGATATTTCGACTCGAATTGGTGCCTATGGGATTGCCGTTCCTGCGCGCGAGGTTCTATTTACGATTGTTAGCCGTGACGCGAAGTACAAGGCAAAAAATGTGATCGACACGGTTGTGTTTCGCGGGTTTGATGTCATCGCCAGTTTTGCCAATATTGTTGCGAGTTTCGCGGCATTGGTTACGGTGGGTTGGCTCGTGTTATCGTGGCGGTTAGGGAAAGTGTATCAGGAATTGTCAGCAAGCCGCGAATCATCTCCCGGTTGAGAAGGCCGCAAGTTGGATAAGTTGATCGTGGCGTATTCCGTTCGGATTGATTAAAGTCACGTGTTAAGAATTCATAATTGAGCCGCCGAGACGAAATGTTTGTTACCAAGTATCCGCCGTTTCGCCCGTTTCCGTATTTGTCAAACGGCCATGTGCAAACACTATTGCCTTTTCTGCACAAAACCGAGCGTGCTCGCACGCCGACGCAGCGCTATGTCGTGCGTTTGGACGATGGAGACGTTTTGACGATTCACGACAATATCCCCCAGAAATGGATTACGGGCGATCGCATTGTCGTCTTGGTGCATGGAATGTGTGGTTCGCATCGTTCAAATTACATGCGCCGTACGGGAGAGAAACTGCGGCGACATGGATTTCGAACTATTCGCGTCGACTTACGCGGTCAAGGCGATTCGCAACTCCTTTCGCGGGGACATTCGCACGCCGGGGCAACGGGAGATGTCGAATGCGTGATTCGCGCGGTGCTTTCACTCAGCCCGTTGAGCTATATCACCGTTATTGGATATTCGTTGGGCGGCAACATGGTGCTAAAAATGTGCGGTCAATGGTCAGGAGAACCACATCCTCAAGTCGATTCCATTATTGCCATTGCGCCACCCATTGATTTGGTGCATTGCTCAGCAAATTTGAGGCAATGGGGGAATCGACTGTACGATCTTTACTTTTGCCGACAGATTGCTCGAAATATTCTATTTCGTCGTCGTCACGTTCCGGGATTGGTTGACAACGGTTTGCTCAAGATGCCAAACCGATTGGTGCATTTGGATGACCAGTTCATTGCTCCAACCAGTGGTTTTGATGGTGCCCGCGATTACTATTTTCAGTCTAGCAGTGCCCCAGTCTTGAGAAACATTTCCGTGTCGACATTGATCGTAGCAGCGCAAGACGACCCGATCGTACCCTTTGATATGTATCGGCATTGGGTGATGTCGCCTGACATTGAATTGCTTTCATTTCAGTATGGTGGGCACTTGGGATTTTTTGGTAGTTCGCCTGGTGATCCTGACCGACATTGGCTGGAGTGGCGATTGGTAGCATGGCTCGACGATTTTGATCAACAACAAATCAAACGCCGCGCGCGAGAAGCCCGTGAGTCGATGACGCGACAAAAGCAAGATTAACAAGTTGTTTTCCGCGGGTAGTCGCTTCGCTAAGGATATGTCTCGAATCAACTTCCCGAATTAGTTCTCGTCGTAACCCGCCGGGGGCGAGACGCCTGCCGAGAGGCCGAAGCTCTTGCCGAGACAAATACGTTTGTTTTCGTTTTGGCTTCCCCAGGAAACACGCAGGTGCGTTGGGTACGCTGAAACGCACAATTGATAAGTCGTCCCGACAGTTTGTTTGACGGTTAGAAAGTTGGACGTTCGGTGCGTCGCAACGTACCCGAAACGATCTCGTGCCGCCACCGCTAAGGCGCTAGGTCGTCGTAGTCTAATTCGAAGATATCCATGCAGGCG
>JAHEAM010000554.1 GCA_024642765.1 Planctomycetaceae bacterium | reverse complement strand
CGCCTTTAAGATTAGTTGGGGCGCGGTATTTGGTTGCGTCGTTGGATTTTATTGTCGCCGCTGTTGTGCTGTATGTTTTGCTTCCTACGGCGATAACGATGGGATTTGGGCATTCTTGACCGTGTTTTTGTTGGCGATCGTCTTGGCGGTGCTTTCGACCATTCCCGGAGGTTTGGGTGTTTTCGAACTAACAATAATTGTATTACTAAACGGTACGAATTCTCATGAGTTGGTTGGATCATTATTGGCGTTTCGATTGATCTATTACTTGATTCCATTGTTGGTTGGATTGTTGTTGGGCGTGAACGAGTTTGCAACTCACCGAGAAACTGTCAAAGAGTCGTTTGCGAACTCACGAAAGTGGACTCGCGTTGTCGCACCGCGTGTATTGACATTTACCGTTTTTCTGTCGGGAGCCCTCTTACTAATTTCGGGAGCAACTCCGGCGTCTGTCGGCCGAATGGGACTGTTGCTTCACTCGTTGCCTTTGGACCAGCTCGCGCGGGAAACTACCGGATCTGCCAGGCGAACAAGAAATTCGCGACGCTCTTGAAATCGTAACACGAACACCGACAACAACTGCGAATCTCGCTGGGCTTTTTCAAACCCGACTACATTTCGAGTTGTCCGATCGCCGTGGTTCGACAAAACGGCGAAATCATTGCGTTTGCAAACGTCTGGGAAGGTGCGGACAAAGAAGAACTTTCTATAGATTTGATGAGGTACATGCCTGGGAAAACCAACGGTTTAATGGAATTCCTATTCCTCAAACTAATGTTTTGGGGCCAAGCGCAGGGCTATCATTGGTTTAATCTGGGCATGGCACCACTCGCTGGCATCGAAGCAAAATCAGGTTCGCCTCTTTGGAATCGCATCGCCGAATTAGCGTTTCGACATGGTGAAACTTTTATCACTTCCAAGGTTTGCAAGCCTACAAAGAAAAATTTGAGCCTCTCTGGAAACCGAAGTACATTGCTTGCCCCAGCGGTCTGCGATTGCCCATTATTCTTGCTAACCTCACGACACTTATCTCGGGTGGCATGAAGAAATTACTAGGCCATTAGCACAAAGCTGAAACGTGCTAGCGTTGAATCGACGATTTTGGGACAACTTTTAGCATTCACACGACGAAGTGATAGTAGGTCACGTAGACTATCCGATTAACGAAATGTACACAGAACAGATTGCGGCAAGCTGACAGCTTTTGGAGAACGCCAATCCCGCAACGAGAAAGGCCAAATGGTTCGAGCGTTTTTTTGTTTATTGGCCGGCATTGCCTTGCTCGCGATGCCGAATGTTGCCCTCGCGCAAAACGTCATCGTTGCCAGCGAGCCGTCTCAGCCTCCCGAGGAAATCGACGCGGGCGCCGAAATCGATCGCTTGATTACGGCTTGGGTACTCGAGTCGATTCCACATGACTATGCCGATGACAAAAAATGGGGCACTCAGGTCGATAAACACACGAAACTACGTTTGCGGCGCGACCCTGGCGGCAAGCTTGAAACTTATCGTGAAAAGGAGCTTGTTAATCATGGTGATTGGTCGAAGTACACGGTAAGACTTCGCGACCCGCAACAGGCCCTCTCGATTCAGCTCAAGAATATTCAGGCGAGAGATGACGGGCGAATGGGACTGGAAATTCATATCACGGCCAATCTCGATATTGACGGTCGTGTCGCCAAGTGGTCGCGCGGCGTTCAACTCTACAGTATCGGTGCGGAAGGCAACTCGAAGGTACGACTTGTCGTCGGCTGTTCGCTCGCAACCCATGTTGACATCAGACGTCTGCCTCCCGATCTGGTCATTGATCCTATCATCGAATCGACTGACATTATCGTCGACGAATTTCGCCTCAATCACGTCGGCAAATTCGGTGGCGAAGTCGCCCAACAAGTGACCCGCGCGACGCGCAAGCTGCTGGACGAAAAAATCGCTGAGAAAGAAGTCGATTTAGTCGCGAAGCTCAACAAAAAAATTGTCGACAACAAAGATAAACTCCGAATCTCAACCCCACGCCTAGCAGAATTCGATTGGGCCACCAATGCCCTGCCCTTCTTGCTCGACAATGAACAAAAGCCGATAACCGAAAAACCGGCTAAAGAAAAACAGTTCGACCGGAAAGACTCCCTCCGCTAACGATTATCGTCGTTCGGCAACTAACAGCTCGGGAGCACCTGCAAACGCAGCATCCGTTTCGAAACCTGCATAGCGTTCGTTTAGCCAATCCACTTGAGCCGGCTCCAAAATCGTCTTGATTTTGTCCTGTTGTTGGCCTTGCCAATCGTCGAGAATTTTGCGAACCGCACTTTTTCTTTCTTGGCAGCATCTTCGATGGCAGCGCGAAGGCGTCTTGCGTCATCGCCAAACTTCAACCTTTCGGCCATGGTTCCATTTACCATTGAGCCAAACAATCCAAGATACATAACCTCGCGTTCGATCAACATTCGATCCAATTCTGTCACTTGACAACCGAACAGGTCAAGTCCGGAAAATGAACATCATTCACTGCGTTGTAGCAAGCACCTGCGCAAGTGACTCCGTGTGGCACGCAATTAAATGGAAACCCTACGCACAAAAATCAAAAACGATAACGACAGCCAAGTGGTGTTCAAGTGCCATTTCTACTACGAAAGCGAAATTCCACTGATAAGTTCTTCCAATGGTTGCTGCGTGACCCAAAAACCTGGCTCATTTTTAGCGGTTCCATGCAGCACCTGTAAATAAATCACCTAAACACCACGCTGTTATGGGACAC
>JAHEAM010000105.1 GCA_024642765.1 Planctomycetaceae bacterium | reverse complement strand
TTTGTCTCCGACGGGCCTTTTCGTGCGCGGACATCATTGACTTAAAAAAACGAAATAGGCCACAGAAGCCAAAAAAACTACTGATTGTTTGACGCCACCAGGTCCCCGGCGATTTACTTCCACGGCAGCTTTGCAAGCAAGAACTTCGGATGTTGCAAATGACAAGTCACTTCCAGCGTCCAAAAGCCCAGTGTGATTGCTTTTGCAGAAATTACCCGAAGAACTTTTTAACGCTCGCGTCGTGGATCGCGGGAAAATACTGAATCGTGAATTCGTCTCAGATAAAGAGCAGAAGGCTCAGGTTTTGGCTCAGATTGCTCTTCGAGAAAATGAGCGTTCGAGTGAATCAAAACCACCGCGGCCCGTTAACAATCGACCCGCTGATTTTTCCAATTCGCTGACCTCTGCGAGTGGTTCAACACTAACAACGGCCCAAAACTGTAGGCCATGGCTAGGTTCGCGCTGCCCAGGTAGATTCAAACACCGATACCTGCAAACAGGACCAGTGCCAATGCTCCCACCAGCACAATGGTGCGAACGAGATGCTTCAAAATCTCCATGGCCATCGCGATTAAAATTCTCTAGCAAAGGCTACGACATTATTGCTGCGATTGGTTTGAGGCAACTGCAACATCAACTACATATGAAACACCTGACTGTGACACTTGATACGATGAACTTGCTGGCGTTTGTCAGTCCTAGGTAATAGCCGAATTCGCAAGTCCCAAGAAATACGCTAAAGTAGAACGATCAGGACGGAGACAACGGTCGATTCAAATGCAGACATTTCAATTTCAACCTATCTTTGGCTACTTTTGGATCGGTGTCGTGGTCGCGACGCTGTTGGGCTTGCTGGCCGTTCGTCCGTCTTTCGCCAATCTCACGATCAACAAACGCTTTGTTTTGGCAGCTATTCGAGCTTTGACAGTCTGCCTGTTGGCCCTCGCGATGTTGCGGCCTGGATGCGTAACGACGACACATGAACGGCAATCGGCCTTGCTGGTTTTCTTGATCGATATTTCTCGGTCGATGCAGTTGCCGCACCGTAGCCAACAAGTCAAACGATGGGACGAGTTACAGAGTGTTATGGAGGCGAACTATAGTCGTATCGACGCACTCCGCAACGAAAAAGTCGACGTGCGTTTCATTGCTTTTGACAATCAATCGCGCCCGCTCGAATGGGAGAACGGACGACTAAAGCTACCTGCCAAACCGGATGGTGCGCAAACGGACATTGGTACGGCAATCGAGGTTGCCACGCGAGGTTTTCGCGATCAACGCTTGATTGGTGTTGTGTTGGCAAGTGATGGTGTGCAGAATTCGGTCGATAGCGACGTGGAGTTGCTCGATGCGGCTCGTTCACTAGCAATCCAAGAGGTGCCACTTTATGCGGTCCCGTTCGGGATGCCCGCTGAGGTTGGGCGACTGGCGGACGTCGCCATTTCAAATTTGCCGGACCATGACACAGTGTTTGTGAAAAATCGTAAGGTTGTCCGCGCGTCGCTCGTAAGTCGCGGATTTGCGAACCAACCCGTTACGGTGCAACTGGTCATTAAGGGCAAGAGCGATACCGTCGAAAAGATCGTTGATTCGAAAGTCTACACGCCGAGCCAAAGTTACCAAGAACAAAACATCGAGCTAAGTTACACACCCGATTTACCCGGCAGCTACCGCATGTCGGTGCGTGCTGTTGCACTGCCAAACGAATCGGCAACCCTAAATAATGAACTGACGTCTTTCTTGACCGTCTACGAAGGCGGCCTGCGGGTGCTGATGATCTCGACTCTTGATAATAACGAGCAGAGCCGAATCCGGCGCTCAATCCCAGCAGTTGGAGGCCGAAACGCAAGCACACAAGCGATCGAACTCGATTTCTTTCCGATATACACCGACGCTCGCAGTCGCCAGACGACTTGGCCAGTTGTTGGCGCTCTCACCGAAGCGATCAAGAACCCAGCATTCGATGTGATCATCTTGAATAACATTGATTCTCGCGCTCTCTACAAAAAGGGCGTAAACGAAGAAAACCTAATCGCCTTGGAACAGGCAGTTGCCGCGGGCAAAGGCCTCATGATGATTGGCGGAACGCATAGCTTCGGGCCGGGTCTTTACCACGAGACACCGCTTGCCGACGTTTTGCCCATAATGATGAATGGTTTCGACCGCCAAGAATTCGATCGAGATATTCGCAAGGAATATCACTTGACTGGTCCGCTTAAATGGATACCGACCTTGGATCACGAGCTCGTACACCTGCGCGATTCGGGCGATTTGCAAGAGACTTGGACGGATATGCCGGCGATGCCTGGGGCGAATCGTTTCGAGGGTGTTAAGGATACAGGTACTGTATTGTTGACGAGCCAGGACGACGATCCAATTTTGGTTTGGGGCATGTGGGGCCGGGGACGCGTGTTGGCGATGGCCGCCGATTCGACGTGGTTATGGCACTCGCATGGTTTTCAGGCCGAGCATAAACGCTTTTGGCAACAAGTAATTCTTTGGTTGGCTTTTCCGGATGGTTCCGCAAAAGACAACTTGAGAATTTTCATGGACCAACGACGTTATCAGCCCCAATCGGAAATCATTTTTAACACGGAAGCCAGGACGATCACCGGCCAAGTCATCGAGGATGCAAGCTACACGGCGATCTTGACTGATCCCGATGGCGACACGACGCCGATTACAATCTCGCGGTTTGGAAACGGGAATCGCGGTACGATTTCTCCGGAGCTTGCCAGCAAATCTGGTGTCTATTCAATCGCCGTTTCCGCGACTCACGATGGTGGTGCCATCGGAAATTCCGAAGTTGAGTTCTCTGTCTATGACAATGACCGAGAAAAATCAAATTTGGCTGCCGATCCACAGATGCTCGAACGCCTTGCGAATGAAACGAAAGAGTTCGGCGGCCGAGCTGTGTTGCCAGAAGACGTCGGTCAGTTGTTGGATGAAGTCGTAACGAGAATCCCGGAGCTGGACGTTGCGATTCCGAAACGCTGGCGGATGGGTGACACTAGCCTCGATGCGTCAGCATTCCTCGCGCTATTCGTCACCGTAATGACCTGCGAATGGTACTTTCGCAAAAAATGGGGAATGGTCTAGGAAGTATGAAGTGTTAAACAAGTTGCGTTCTCGACAAATATGCTCAGTAATATGAAAAAATCGCCATCCAAACATTTTTGCTACGAATACCCCCGACCTGCGGTCAGCGTTGACGTCGTTGTTGTTTGCAAAAACAAAGCCAACGAATTGAAGATCCTCTTGATCGAGCGAGGGGGCGATCCATTCAAGGGTCGTTGGGCACTGCCCGGCGGATTTATGGAGATGGATGAAACGCTCGAACAAGCCGCTGCCCGCGAACTCCAAGAAGAGACGCATTTGAAAGTCGGACGCGTGGAACAAGTCGGCATGTTTTCAACCGTTGATCGCGATCCACGTGGACGCGTGCTCAGTTGCGGCTTCCTTGCTATCTTGAAACGTGAAAACACTCCAACGGCCATGGCCGGCGATGATGCGCGCCGGGTGGATTGGTATTCAACCAAGCGATTACCGAAACTCGCGTTCGATCACAAAAAAATTATCATGGCGGCACTTAACATAATGGATGGCCGATGACTTCGACATCGGAATTATCGCGAGATGAGTTCTGCAAATTCTTGAGCCAGATTCTAGATGGTTCGATGCGCGTCGAAGATTGGAATCGCTGTGCTCTAAAAAAATCTCCTGACGCCGAAGTGGAAGCCGCGCGTCGACGCCTTGTTGAATTTTCCCTGGAATGCCGACAATGCTCGGCCCGCCCGATTCCAACAGGCATCGAAGCGTTCGCCAGCGAGCTTCTGGAACAGCTTTCCGTATGACGTTTAAGTTGAGTGCGGTTCGTATGTATCCTTGGGTTACAGCCATTAGGCGATTATCTTCGCGTGAAGCTTGGATTATATTCCATCGTGTGCGCACAAAAGAGTATGGAGCTGACACCCACTGAAATTCAGTACCAACTCAAGATTTTACTGAGGCTCCTCCAAAATCGGCGATTGACTTGTCTTTTGTGGCTAGATACTATGTACTACATAGCATGCTGCCTGGTGTTACTTTGTGATTGGCCATTGTAGTGAGGAACCTATGAAGCTTGAGCGTGAGTTAATGCGTGGTGCTGGGCCGACTGCGGTGATGCAATTATTATCCAGTGGCGAAATGTACGGCTACCAAATCGTCGAATCGCTGGCAGCACACTCGAAGGGAGTCTTTGAAATGGGTCAATCGACTCTTTATCCCATGCTTTACAACCTGGAAGCAAAGGGCCTTGTTTCTTCAACCAACAAACCGGGACCCAACGGACGCGAGCGACGCTATTATCGGCTTACCGCAGCCGGGAGAAAACGCCTTGAGCAAGATCGGCAGCAATGGTTGGCTTTGATCGAGGGCTTGGGGGCATTGGGGGTTCACCGTAGCGTGTCGCCACTTGCGTGGAAACTGTCGGGAGGGCTCACATGAATACGAGTTACCTCAACCTCATCCCGAACCAAATTGCGTCGCTCGGCGACCTAATCGTGTCGCCATTTGTTAGTCGTTACGATTGGAAACGACATATCGAGCATTCGCAGTTGCCAACGGCCATCAAGCGAGTTGTCTCTACCGTCATTAAATCGACACGATTGATGCGAATTGAAAAATCTCAAGTCGCACAAGAATTGCTTGCTCATTTTGAAGATGGCATTCAACGCAACAAGAGTGAAACGGAACTGGTCGATGATTTTGGCGATCCAAAGGTCGCTGCCTCTCTGATTCGAAATAGTAAATTGAAAGGGCGTTCTATGTTCACCAAAATTTTCCGCGGTGGTCTTTGGTCGTTGTTGGCCGCGATCGCTATCTATGTCGGCCTTTACGCTTACTTTCACGCGGCCAAACCGAACCCGTCCACGGACTATACAATCGAGCTCAATGCTAACATTCAAAAAACTTCAGCGGCCGATCGAGCCTGGAACGTTTATCGCGATGTGTGGACTAAATTTGAGTTTGGCAACGAGCAAGCTGACAGTCCGGGGCAGTTCAAAGAAATCTATTACAAAAATCGGGACAGCAATCAGGACGGACGGTTGATGCTGCCGACGGACGGTGCGCAATGGGATCTAGCGGTCAAAAAGCTCGACGATTCGCGCGAGTTGTTGGATGCTTTTCGTTTGGGGGGGACGCGCCCAAGTTTCGGTTTCGAATTGCACACCGATCTTTCGCAGTACAGCGCCGAGGATATTGCCGCGTTGTTTCCTCATTACCAAGGCCGCGCAAAAGACGAAAATGACTTTAACGAGGTTGATCGCACGTTGGACAGATCGTTAGTTGGGATTCTGTTGCCGCATATTCAAGCGATGCGCAGTGCCGCACGTATTTTACATGTTGATACACGGTATGCATTAAGTCAGGGAGACACCGAACGGGCGACTCAGGATATCGAGGCTGTGTTTGGAATGGCGCATCAAGTCACCGATTCACAATTTTTGATTTGCAGTTTGGTTGGATTCGCGATCCACAATATCGGCTGCGAAATGGTGGGGGAGTCGTTGCGATCGCCTGACGGTCATTTTGATCGAGAGCAGCTTGCACGAATTCAAACGGCCGTCGGAAAACACTCTATGAAGGAGTTTATCTCGTTCGAATCCGAGCGGTTGATGGTCAAGGACATGATTCAGCGACTGTATTCCGATAACGGTAAGGGCGATGGTCGCCTTACCGCAGATGGGATGAATGTCTACCAACAATTCACATCTTCTTTCTATACGAATCAACCTCAAGGAACGAATTGGGTTGAGCATATTGCATTGGGTTTAGGTCAGCCGCTAACTCTACTGACCGCTGCCTCGCGTAAACAAATGTCTGATAAGGCCGATGAAATTCAGAACTTGATCGATGAAAACTTTCACAAGCCGTTGTACACCAAGGACGTTGTCGACGTCGAAACGTACAAAGCCGATTTGGACGATAAATTTTTCCTGATAAAGGCATTTTTGCCAGCAACAATGTCGTTACGATCCGCTGTCTTTCGAGCCGAAACGGAGCAGAGCGCAGCGCAAATAGTCGTAGCGGCCTATCTTTATAAAATGGACAACGGCGAATTCCCGGAAACGCTTGGCCAGCTAGTAGGCAAGTATCTCAGGTCCGCACCTATTGACCCATTCGATGGCCAACCGCTTCGTTACAAACGCACGGCCGAACATTTTGTTGTCTATAGCATTGGTGGCGACCAATTCGACGATGGCGGCATTCCAGTACTCGTCAGCAGTTACACGCCAACTCGTGCAGCGACCGCAGACGAAATCGAGAACGGCAACGCACGTCCCCAACGACGCGGCGAAATCCGCTATGAACTCAATCCATCCGTCAAAGGTGACATTGAACTTTGGCCGCGAGCGGCGGATGATGAATAGCGACTTGGCCTGTGTATTTCTAGGATTGCCACGAAAGATCTCCAAACGCAATGAAAGATCTCCAAACGCAATTCGCAAGCCTTGTTTTTATTCCATTCTCACGCCGCTGAGCGTGGACGATAGAGGTCGACGGCTGGTTGGGCTTTCTTTGCGCCCGCATCGTCAAAGTTTACGAGTTCGCGGATTTGGTAGTTCTTTCGGTTTTGATCTGCGAAGTAAATCCGTGCGTTGACTTCGCCTAGCAATCCCATGCTGAAGAACTGCACGCTGAGAATAGTTGCCAACGTGCTCAGTAGCGTCATGGGATTTCCGGTGATGTCCACGCCACCAAATAACTTCATGCATATCGCGCTCAAAAACGAAAGCGAGGCGACTGAGCCGACCCACATTCCGATCATTCCGAACAACTTCATCGGGCTGTCGAAATATTTCAGCATGTATTTCACGGTCAACAGATCAAGTACAACTCGCGTCGTTCGGCCAATACCGTACTTGGTCGTTCCAAATTGTCGCGCTCGATGGTTCGTTTCGACTTCAATACACTTGGCACCCAAGCGATGGGCCAAGATCGGAATGAACCGATGCATTTCGCCATACAATTCAATTTGTTGCGCTATATCAGTCCGAATGGCCTTGAGCGTGCAACCGAGATCGTGGATAGGAAAGCCTGTGACTCGCGCGATCAGCCAGTTCGCAATTTGCGATGGCAACTTGCGATTGATAAATGTGTCCTTACGTTTTCGTCGCCAGCCATGAACCAAGTCGTAGCCTTGAGCAATTTTCTCCAACATCATTGGGATGTCGGCAGGGTCGTTTTGTAAATCGCCGTCGATGGTAACGATCACGTCGCCATCCGCCGTTTGAATTCCGGCGTGCATTGCAGCCGTTTGTCCGAAATTCCGCCGCAGCAAAACGAGTTTGATCCGAGCGTTTTCCGCCGCCAGTTCTTTGAGTCGAGGAACGGTTGCGTCGCGAGATCCATCATCGACGATTACGAGACTCCAATCGAATGGTGTTTCACGCATAACGCCGCTGATTTCATCGACAAATAAGCGGACATTGTCTTCCTCGTTGTAGACGGGGACGACAATCGAAACCGAATTGATGGGCATTATCATACAATCTTCCTGATTGTTTTATGGCTTGTGTGAAACCTATGCGTCCTGCATTTATGGTTTGTGGCAATGAAGCCGAAGGTAATTTTGACTGGCAGTCGGAATTGCGACAATGCCAACCGAGTTGCATCGCTAGCAGCCAAAATGAAAGTCAAATCGCCAAGAGTTTCAAAGTAAATCGCTACCTCTTGAGGACAGGCGGTTGTACGTTACTCAGTCAAATCTGGTCGGTTTAACTCAGCCATCGAGGAAATCGGCAAGGGTCTTCCCAGGTAAAGGTCGGCGATAAAGAAGATTCTTGATCAGTTTCGGTGAGCCCACGAAACCGTCGCGGCGAAAATGCCAATTGCGGTCGGTTGGAATAAGTTCATCGAAATAAGGCCATGGTACAAAAGGTTGCCGCTTCAGTGCTGTTGCCAGTCGAGAAGAGTCCATTGTTACGTTACCGGCTCGGGGCGGAATGGGACCGGCTTCGATTCGAAAACAACCCTTAAGATTTTCAGGGTTGTAACCGCCGACACGATTTACAATCTGTGCGATTTGGTTCAATGACAAATGCCGCGTACCCCCCAGGTGAAACAATCCTGGATAATCACCGGCGAGCAAGTCCTCGCAGACCTCATTGAGGCAATCAACATAAGTTGGCGTTCGCACCTCATCATAATATAACGTGGCAGGCTTGTTTTTCGAAAAGCGAGCTTGAATCCAGTCGATGGCGCCGGCGTGTCCGTTGAAGCTTACCCCCATTGGCAGAGAAATTCTTGCAATGGTTGCGTTCGGCAATCGCTCGGCAATAATCTTTTCCGCGTCGAGCATCGTGCGGCCGTAGACGGTTACCGGATCTGGCGGATCTGATTCTAAATGCCTACCTCCGGCCGTGCCCGAGAACACCAAATCAATCGATAGATGCACAAACCGAATATCCGTTTCGGCGATGGCATCGACGAGATTGCCAATTGTTCTCACGTTGACGCGTTCCGCCATTTCAACATCAAGCTCGCACGATTTGAGCGCACAACTTCCGCCGCAATTGAGTACAGTTCGAAAGCCACCGTGTTTAATAAGTTCTTTCGTCGCGGCGGCGTCCTCCAAGTCATGGGCTATGATCCCTGTTCCACTTAATGGCCAATTGTTGAGAGGTCTTTGTCCGGTGACGTGTCGTCCATACCGTTGGCGAAAAAATGCAAAAGCATTCAAGCCAGAAACACCCGCGACGCCAGTGACAAGCAGCAGCAATCGGTCGGCTTCTAATAAGTTGTGTGGAAACGTATCGGCAGACGGCAATTTGAGCTTGCGAAAGTCGAAGCCGGATTTGATGTTCGCAAGCGACATAAGTTTTCGTTTTTTGCCGTCTAAATGTTTGGTTCGTAATCTAGCCGATGATTGGCGTAGCAAACAGGATCGTGTAAGGTACACCGACTCGGCGACTTTGTGAAGGTTTCGTGGTTTTGAAATCAATTGTGTGAATCGCGTGAAAAGTCCATTCAAGATCAAAATTTGTGGTTGCAATCAACCGATTGACGGGGCTAACGCCATCGAAGCTGGAGCTGATGCCATCGGATTGAATTTTTACCAACGTAGTCTGCGTTCGGTGCCGGTTGGGTTGGGACGCGATTTGGCCGAACAGTGGCGAACGATTCGTCATGATATTTGCCTTGTCGGAGTTTTTGTAAATGCCGAAGCAGACGCGATCAAGCACATTGCCAGCCAATGCAATCTGAACTTTATTCAGCTCCATGGTAACGAGACAACCGAATTGGTCCGCGACCTTGAAGTAAGCCAGGTGATCCGGGCCATTCGTATTCGCGATAACGATTTTCAATCAGCATCCGAAGAAATCCGAACTTGGCAGAAGGCTGGAGTAAAACACTTTCTTGTTGATGCAGCTGTTGGTTCAAGTTTCGGTGGGACGGGAAGTTGCCTCGAATGGTCAGAAGTCGCAAAGCTAAAAGAAAAGCTTGTGGGCACCTTGACGCTGGCTGGCGGCCTGAAGCCAGAGAATGTTCGTAAGGCAATTATTTCAGCGCATCCGGATGCGGTCGATGTTGCCAGTGGGGTAGAAGGACTTCCGGCCAAAAAATCTGCCGACCTAATTCGGGAGTTCGTGAGTCAAGCCCAATCGGCATTCGACACTGTCGCAAGGATGGATTCTTCATCCGCCTGAAACAAGTTTAGGAGGGACAACGCCGCTTCTGGTGCCGCTAATATTGTTCCACCCCTCGGCTGGAAGCCGTTCCTCTCGCCAACAGGTTTTGCTACGTGCAGTTCTTTTTCAACATGCTGGGGCAGGTGATGAGCTGGCACTTACCGGGTTGCAACAACTGGAAGGGACAATTCGATTTGGATGGGCACTTTTTCGATTGGAATGACACACCCAAACCGACCGACTTTTGGCTACAATACGGTGACAAATTTCTCATTCAATAATAATGCGATGCGTTCAATACGATCGTAATTCCTCAAAATCACTAATCAGGAGCAGGCTATGAATCGACTCTCTTCAACTCGTCGTCATTTTGTTTTTGGAGCAGGCGCGACTCTGGGCCTAGCGGCATTTGGGCACCGTTTGTTTGGGGCACCCGTTTTGAATCCCTCTTTTGAGCAGGATGGCGAACCGTTGTTCAAGATTTCACTGGCTGAGTGGTCGCTGCACCGTGA
>JAHEAM010000553.1 GCA_024642765.1 Planctomycetaceae bacterium | reverse complement strand
CAATTGATTTGGCGTGCTCAACTGCCATTTGCAGAAACAAACCAAGATGATCGATCTCGCGTTTCATGTCGGTGTTGTAAAGCGTCTGGTAGCCTTCGCGACCTCCCCAAAACACATAACTTTCGCCACCAAGATCCAAGGTGACTTCAATTGCCTTTTTGACTTGTCCTGCTGCATGCGCAAACACTGAGGCATTGCAACTGGTCGCTGCCCCATGGAGATAGCGTGGATTGCTAAATAGATTTGCGGTTCCCCACAACAACTTGATTCCAGTGCGTTCCATTTCTTCCTTGAGTGTCACAACAACTGCGTCAAGGTTTTGATGGGATTCCGCAAGTGTCGCGCCCTCTGGCGCGACATCGCGATCATGGAACGCAAAAAACGGAACGCCCAACAGTTCCATGAACCGAAACGCAACGCGAACTCGTTTCTGGGCATTTTCTATCGAGTCCGTTCCATCATCCCAGGGCCGTAAAAGGGTTGGCGCGCCGAATGGATCAGCGCCAGTCCCCCGAAAAGTATGCCAATAAACAACGCTAAACCGAAAATGGTCACGCATCGTTTTACCTTCAATCACCTCGTCTGGGTTGTACCAACGAAAGGCCAAAGGATTTTTGGACTCTGGGCCTTCATAGGCAACGGGCGACATCTTCTCGAATGGGTTCATTGACGTTCCAAGTTATTAGTCATGCTAAAAAAGTAAAACTGGCATCTCGCCGCTAACAAACAACAAGCAACAAATTCTGAATGCTCGACGAACGTTCCGCAACACCCCGTCATTGCAATTCACCAGAATAAATACGACAAGCAGAACGATTAAGAATTCTGCCGATTGGCCCTCGGGCCTTGCAGAATTCCCAAGAGCCGGTTCATTCAATGGTTCAAATTACTAACTAAGACGCTTCTGTTTTTTCGTCAGTGTCGGTTTCATTCGCAGCCGGAGAAGTTGGAACCACAAAACGAGGAACGCCATCATCCGCCGATTCACCTGTCGCGGTCGAATCCGCCGCATCTTTGTAATGCGTCAGCCTTGCACTGGCAGAGGTCGTGTACGCGGACTTTTTGGGCTTGGCGAAATCGTCGTCGCGAAACGACGACTGTAGGTCGGACAGGCTCTTGCGAAATTGCGTGTACGTTCGGCCAAAATTACGAGCCACTTCCGGCAAATTACTGCCAAAGAGCAGAATGGCAACAACCGCGATTACGGCCATTTCCATAAAACCAATGCTGGGCAACATAAAGACGTTCTTTCGATTCTTGCAAATGGTTTTGTGCTAGGCTTTGTTCAAGCTTCAGTTCGAAAAAATCGGAAGTTCTAGGCTTCTTCTTTTTCGGACTCATCCGCTATTTTTTCAGAATCAGAAGGCTTATCTTTCATGCCAGCCTTGAATTCATTAATGCTACGCCCCATATTCCGCATTAGGCTCGGAAGGCGCGCGCCACCAAAGAGCAAAAGAAAAACTGCGGCAACAATGATCCACTCTGTGTAACCGGTAAACATAAACTCTCTCAGTAAAATTTTTGTCGCTTCGACGGATTCCATTTTAGGCAACCTTGGCGCAGTGTCAAACCACCTAGATGGGGAACATTGGTTAGCGAGAGCCAAGATTTCTCCCGCCGCTGGTCCAGAACGGGCGATCTTAATCCATACAAAACCAAATCTCGGATTAAACTTATGGGTGATTCGAAAGGCTTTCGAGTTCGAACCCGATATCGGCATGGACAAAAAGGCACAGACAGAAATGACCTTTCCGCGCGAAGGGATCTGCATGGATATCTAACGTAAAAACGTAAACCGCAATCGTCCACGTTCGATTAAAGTAACTCATACATCAAGTTCAAGACTGTCATCACAGTTGATGCCAAGATTTGGAATTTGCGAACTCAAACATTCAACCCAAAAGGTTGTCGCGTATTACCAGGACCGTAATGGAGTTTCGCCGGCCAAACTAAGACGTGTGGCTAACCAAGCGTACCGACCTACCAAGGTTTTAGCGATTGATTACCCAAGCAGCGATGCCACGAGGACTTGAGGTCAGCACAAGAATGCCATCTGGGCCATGAGACAACTCCAGGCCCGCTAGACCAACGTCACATTCCAACCGCCCCGAATTTCCGTCTGTCGCTGACACTAAATGTACGTAACCGAAGGTGTCAGCAGCGACCGTCAAATCAATTGTTTCGTTAACGCATTGAACTAGTGGCTCGACAGACGTCTCGAACAACTGAGAACCAATCACGCTTTTTTCCCATCCGTTGCTTTCACCGTTCCAATTCAAGACATACCAGATCGAATCCTCATCGACTCCCACAGCACTCGGCACGCTATTGCGATTAACGACGTTGCGTGCCAGACGCACAATTTGTTCGCGAATAGGCATCGTTGACATCGCACCCGTCTGTCCCGTTTGTAGAGCGAACGCAACGACTCGCCCCTGATGGATGCCGTATAAATGCGTTTCGGTGATCTGAATCGAATCCAGTCGCTCAGAACTTAAGATAGTTTTTTCACTACCTGCCAAATCGTAGGCTCGAACACCGTCTCGCGCAAATGCAACCCACAAGACCTCGCTGCCTTGCCAACTTCCAAATTGGCAATCAACGACTGTGTCACCAGATTGCGACTTTACATCACCCACTTTTCGAAAATCACTATCAACCAAGAACACTCGCCTTGCGAACGGTGAGAAGACAGCTCTCACGTCGTGCGACTTCGCCGACCATCTTAGGCAAGTCACGCCTTCTCCAGGCGGTAAGTCAA
>JAHEAM010000104.1 GCA_024642765.1 Planctomycetaceae bacterium | reverse complement strand
CGTGTCACAACCAGCTGTATAAAAACCGGAAAGACGAATCCTGTCTTCTCCGTTTTCAGAATTGTCAGCAAGTCACGTTTGGGTCGCTTATTTTGAGCTAAACATGATGAATGCTAGCGAAATCCTTTCCCGCACTGTCAGTGTTTGACAGATTCATTGGTGTTGCTCGCCATGCAAGATTTCCCTATAGTCGCAAGCAGGCGGAAAATAATTTTGCATTTTCGAAAGAACTTGCGAACTGATTCCAAAACCAGCACGTACTGTTACCGCGTCAAGTCATTAGTGGTTGAATTAAAGAGGAATGTGGAAGAAAAGTTTGGTTGGCGGGTTTGCAAAAACTCGATCGCTAAATTGGCGAATGTCTGCAACGCAAGATTGCCAATTTACCACCTAGAATCTATCGCCTTTGGGTGAAAATCAATTACCTTTAGGCCAATAGTTAAACTTCATTCAATACTCCATCTAGACTTCAATCCAAACGATCTGATCGCAACAAAGTTTATGGGGATTTTGCCCCGACGGCAGACGATACCTATTAAGCTTGAGTTTGGCACGCTGAACAACAAACTCAATCATGGATGGTTTGCCTGAATTAGAATGGAATGGTGATACGAGTCTTCAAGCGGATCTTGACGACTCAGAATCAGCGTAAGTAGTATTTTAAAACTTAACTACTCACAAGCCAAACAAATAACCACAGCCTGAGAATGAAATCTCGGCAATAACCGTGATTGGGAGAGATCAATGCAAATTCAGCCAACAAACAACCTGAGCAATATTCAACAAACGCGAATGGGCGATTCGCAAGTTCAAGCGAGCCAAAATTCTTCGTTGCAGGCTCCGGTTGATCAAGTCGAATTTTCGAACGAAGCTCAAATGATGATGAGTGGCGTTGACGGGGGCTTCCGAGCCGATTTGGTAGCCGATCTCCGATCACAAATTTCTAGCGGTCGCTACGAAACGCCCGAACGAATTGAAATGGCCGTCGAACGAATGCTCGACCAGTTTGCTTAAGTAATTGCAGTCAACCTAGCAAAAAGCATAAGGCCGGGGCTATTACCCGGCCTTTTTGCTGCGCCCGTTTTCTTTTTCGATGGTCCACATCAGCGGCGCACTTGTCAACAGTTCATTGGAAATGGGACGCTAATTCATTCGTTCCACTAACCAGTCGGAAACCGTTTTGAGGACAGCTTCATCAAGTGTTTGTTCGATCAAAACATACTCGCTTGGAGAGCCAGTCGTGCACCTCTGGAAGAGATGGTTCAATCCCTCAAGTTCGACAATCGCGTAGTCTTTGTTTCCAGATGCTTCGAGTGCCTCACGCATTGGAGTAACATTGAGTGCCGGAGTTACTTGCAAGTCTTTGCTGCCGAAGACCGCTAATATTGGTGTCTGGATTTTTCGCAAAGGGCCCTGTGGGTCGTATTTCAGGAAGAATTTGAACCATGGTTGTTCGAACTGTTTCTTGGCGGCTTCCATCGTGTCGCCTTGAATCGCATCCCCCAACTTGTCCATAAAATTCTCGAAGGATTGGGTCATCGATTCTTCTTTTTGGTCATCAATTTTCTTATCTTCCATTCCCAGCAATAGACGTAGCATCTTTTCTTGTTCGTCCAAGGTTTCGGTGGGAATACCAGAAGCGGCTGCGATCACCCGACTTTGATTCAATATAATTTGGGCGCCTGGAACTGATGGTCCTGCCAAAAGCACAATTGCCGCAACGTCCTTGCGATTGACCGCGACCATTGGCGCTATCAACCCTCCTTCGCTATGTCCCATAATGCATAGCTTATTTGGCGAGATTTCAGGTAGCTTTTTGAGCTCATCCAAGATGCCGTTGACGTCGGCAGCAAAATCTTCGCTAGTCGCCGTGCTATATGTGCCAGTCGATTCGCCGACACCTCGCTCATCGTAACGAAAAACTGCTAGGCCGCGTTTCGTCAGCTTGTCAGCCCAAATCGCGAAGGGCTTGTGTTGGAAGATTGTCTCATCACGATCTTGAGGACCCGAACCTGAAACCAAAACAACCACCGAAAACGGCCCTTTGCCTTGGGAAGGCCATGTCAACGTGCCTGCGATTTCAATATTATTAACTAGCTCAAGTTTCAGTTCTCGGGCGTTGTAATTGAAGGGTGGTTTTGGTGTCTGTGGTCGAGTGGATTCGGGAAGGCGGACGTCCTCTACACGGATTTTGTTGAATTCGAGTGGATACTTTTGCTTCGCTTGAATCCAATCTCCAGCTATCTTCTCGCCTGACTCGTTTTTCGTTCCTTCGTAACGAGCTTTTGAAATGGGCAGATCGAAATCAAACGAGTTTAAGTCTTGATCGTCTTTTGGGGGGGCGAAAACCAATTGCAAACCAAGTGCTCCTTCATTAAAGCTATCCAGGAAACCCGAACGTTGTCCGGCGTCGTCCGCTTGAATGCGAATTTGAAAATCGAACTCTCGCGTTCCGGCCACCAAAGTTCCCTGCCAAGCCTCCACAAGATTTTGAGTCGGAATGGAATCTCTGCGCTCAAATGTCAGGTCAAATTTTGCTCCACTTTGTGAGAAAGTTCCTACAATCGATTTGTGATCGTCCGAAAAGTCACCTTTGTATTTGGCGCCAACAGACTTAACTTCAAGTTCGAGCGCTTTATCCGTTACTGTTAACGTGTCAATAAGCAATTTTGAATTAGCCTGATCCAAGGATTCAAGGTGCCCGGACCATTCGCCACTTTCATTTTTTGACAGGGACAGAAGCATGCGGAGTTTGGCGACCTTCACGTCTAGCACGCCATACCAGGTCTCGGTATCAGGTGCTTTGTCTTGGCTAAACAAGGTACTCTGGCAAAGCAGTAACATCAGCAACACAAAAAGTGTTTGAATCCTAACAAGTTTGCCCCGCATAGCCGCTATCATCCGATTTCTCACGTCGTCACCTCGTTTATTTCTTTGGATCTTTCATCCGACCGAAGTCGCATGTTTAAAAATTCAACCACAAGTGCAAAGCACATGGCAAAATAGATGTAGCCCTTGTCCATATGAGCACCAATGGCTTCACCGATCAACATGACTCCAATCAAGATCATGAAGCTCAATGCTAACATTTTCAACGTTGGATGACGACTTACGAACCGACTGATTGGTTCGGCAAACGCAAGCATTACTACCACGGACAATACAACTGCGGTCATCATCACCCAAATTTGTTTTACCATGCCAACGGCCGTGATAACCGAGTCGAGTGAAAAGATGATGTCTAAGACTGCAATTTGGACGATGGCACCCAAAAATTGTTTGGCTCCGTTCGGCGAATCTTCATCTTCAGTTCCGTTGACTTGTTCATGAACTTCATACACGCTCTTTCCGACCAAAAACAGTCCACCGAAAAACAGAATCAAGTCCTTCCATGAAACGCCGTTTGCGACTGCGAAATACTCGTCAATATGTTCGCTTGATATCCCTTTTACTTCAGGTACGCCAAATCGTTCGATAAGAGCTCGAGGGATGCCAAGGTCGGTCAAATGAAACAATGAAAACGTCAAGTTGTGAACGACATATCCAATCGTAGCCAATAGCATGAGTCGAGTCGCAAGCGCAAATATCAATCCCAATCGGCGTGCTAAAGGTTGCTGATCTGGCGGTAAGCGGTTTGTGACGATCGTAATAAAGACGATGTTGTCGATTCCTAAGACAATTTCCATTGCTGTGAGAGCAAGCAACGCAATGACAATTTCCATTTCAACTAGTTCCGTATTTTGTGAACGACGATTGCGAGTACTCTTTACAGATTGATGGCTTCATATCAAATCGGCTTGATTGGTCATGGTTGTCAACGCACAACTTTGAGCGGAGGTCGACATGCAGGCTCAAATTCATGGAAATTAATTATCAGCTTCCGTGCCGCCACTAGGAAATAGGTTCTGAAATCCTTTGAACAAATCAAATGAAGGTAAGATTCCTTCAGTGCTTTTGCTGCGTTCGATATCCAAGAATCCATGCGCCAAGAACTGACTATTGACGTGTGTGACCTCCAAATCCAAACCGCGAAACCAACCGAGCACTGGCGCAAGGTAATCTTGCGGGACACTTGGTGCAGAAAAATTCGGCCAGGCATTGGAAACCCAAATCGATCGCCCCGGTATTGCTTGTAGCGTATACTCGCCACCCAAACTGCAAATCAGCGCTAAATCCATTAATTGTTCTCCTACGTCGCGTGCCGCAGCAGGTTCAATCCCAAATTGATCCGCAATCATATTCAGCAATTGTGCATTCGCCAAAGATGCCTCCCAAGCGCGTCGGTAGTTGAGAACATTGGCCCAACCATCCAAATCCGATTTCGAAAGGTCACCGACATGCAAACGAATTTGGGCAGGGCGCTCGACAGTGACAATTTGTAATTGAGGTTTCAATTCCAACAACCGCCCTTGGTCGAATGCCAGGACAGAGAAATCGCCAAACTGTAAACGCCAGAGATCAAGCATGCGGGAATAAGTAAATCCCTCCACGTCTGGTTGCCCTCCCAACCGAGGCAACCGATCGAGCGTGCCCGCCTTCGGAAATGTCCCGAGGTATCCTGGGACCTGCTTGAGCGTGCGCCAAGCGTCGAAAAAAGAAGAGGGTTGTAAATCAATATCTGGATTCACGTCGCCTTGAATGGCGGCAAATATCTGATGCGGAGGAACATCTCGTTGCCATAAGCCTCCCTTCAAGGACAGTTGCATGCGTACGAGATCATCCGGTGTGCCCTGGACTTCGACGTTCAATGGTGCGCCCAACATAGATGTCAGCCAACCGTACTTTTCCTGGCCAAAAGGTGCCATCCTCCCATCGAAAACAATGCGCTCGATATTGCTGCCTTTATCAAATCGCTGCAAGCCAAGATACATCGGCTCAAGGTGGCGGACGTAATCTCGGAAAAACTGCGCACGTTCGATATACCATTGATTCTCAGAAGGCGAAATTTTCCCAATATCGACGTCAGCTACCGGAATGAAAAAACCGCGACGGCCGCGGATTTGGTCGAGCCACACTCCATCGACGACTTCGATTTGGCTTGCCACCGGACGTTGCGCAAGGACTTGCGGCAGGTATCCGTTGCTAATGAGAAACTCCATAGGGGCTTGGGCGTAGCCTTCGTTGCGAGCCGTCAATTGACTAAGTTGTGTCAATTGCATTTCCGTGATGACCTTACTGCGTCGCAATAGTTCGATTTGACATTCTGGGCGAAGGAGGCCTTGAAAAAAATGCGACGAAAAGAATACGAAGACTGTGTCACTTCGTTCTAAAGGCATCTGTTTTCTCGCGAAACGAAATTCGTTCGACTGTCCAAGCGACTGGCCATTTTCTGAGCAGCTGGCAAAAGCTGTAGCGATCGACCGGCTTGTCGTAAACAAATGTGCATTGCCGACGTTGACATAGAATGATCGGTAACGATTGTCTTTCGTCGACAAATACGTCGCCGGCTTGCCATTTAGCTCGACGTCTTCGATTTTCGCAAGATGCGTTGTGTCGTCGACGAATCGTTTGCGGCGTTGGTTGATACGAGTGTTTAGTGCCGCGGGATCTTTCGAATACAGCAATACGCCAACTGAGGCACCCGTCTCAAAGTATGTATCGCGGCCAATCACGGCGACGTCATCAATCAAATTGCCACCGAACCATTCATCGATCTGCGATGACTCGAGCGCGAGTTGGTTCAAAAATTTTGATTGAACTTTCGATTTGAATCCACGTAGGCGTACCATGCGCCCAAGATCGCCGCCGTGTTCTTCGATCAGTCGCTTCAACCACAATTGATTATCCCAAGTCCCAAATCGCAGGTAAAAACAATCTTTTGGCACATGCATTGCGATCGGCTCGATTGGAATGACTTCTTTTGTATCGACGGGAGCCGGTAGTGTCTGCAATTCGATGCCAGGTGGAGGATCCCAATCACGCGATTCGAAATTCGGAGTTCCTGAATACCATTCACGAATCAACGATGAACTGAGTGGGTCAATGTCCGTGAACAACTCCATCGTTCGTCGCATCGGGTCGGCTGCGGGCGCAGTTGGTTGGGGGCGTTCCAAATTGAGTCGACTCGCGAGCATCTCGACTAGGTAGGTGCCAACCAGATCTGGGAAGTCGCCGAAATCGGATTGTTGCCGGACGGTGATTTGATATTCTCGCCACCATTGCTTGAAAAACCGCTGGAGTTTTTGGTTCCTAACGGGCTGTGGCTGTAGATTGACTTGGATTCCATCGCAACCCCAGAGTGTCAAATCCAGCGGAGCATCGCCATGAAACAAAAAGTAAATTGACATCAATTGGTCGGATGGCTGATCGGCACCTCCAAAAACATTCCGGAAAAATCGTGCTGCAGCGGGATAGCCCTCGGCAGGATAAAAAATGCGGCCGTTTTTTTCCGTCAATTGAATAGAGTTCGTGCGGATTATGAGATTCGGATCGACGCCGTCGATTCGATCTGGCAGGCGAAAACTCACCATCCCAATTCCAAATGGTTCGCCCAAAACGGCTTCTGTACGAACGACGATTGGACAGGCCTGCTGCTGTCCATTAGCGTCGCGAATATTCGCAATTGACAACAAAAGCGTTGTCAACATGACAAATGGCAATCTTCTCTGAATAGCCAACATAACGATCCTTCAATTAACTAAAAAAGACTTTTCTGGGGGGGAGCAATAGTGAATGCGTGGCGACACGTGATCATTCTCGATATTCACGCGATACTTGACAACCGTTCCATTGGCCTAGAGAATTTTGCTTGCATTCACCACGCTTTTTTTTTCCTAGATTATAGCGGTAAAACGATGATCCTTTCGGGCGAAGAGATTCAAAATAACTTGGGTAAAAACATCATTATCGATCCGTTCGAACCCAGCCGTGTCAACCCGAACAGTTACAATCTGTCCTTGCACCCCGAAATTCTGACTTATGAAGAAGTCGTTTTGGACATGAAAAAATGCAATCGGACGCGAAAGATAACGATTCCCGAAAGCGGAATGGTCCTGGAGCCGAGCCGTTTGTACCTTGCCCGAACGAACGAACGAACAGAAACGCACGGATTCGTGCCAATGATCGAAGGCCGTTCGTCGATTGGGCGCTTAGGACTCTTTGTTCACGTCACAGCTGGTTTTGGCGACGTGGGATTTTGCGGCTACTGGACGCTTGAGATTTTTGCGGTACAGCCGATTCGGATTTATCCGAATGTCGAGATTTGTCAGATCTTTTACCACCAAATCGCCGGCGAATATCAGGAGTACAAGAGCGAGAAGTACCAAAACAACCGCGGGATTCAACCAAGCATGCTCTACAAAGAGCTCAATCCAAATGCAGAATCCGAAGATGAGCGCCAATTGCTATTGGGCTTGAATTAAACGAACGCCCGTTTTGAATTGCATTGCAATATAAACAGTCGATGCACTGCACTTCTCCTGCTGCATCCATTCACCAAGACCGCGAAACACACAATTGCATTTATTGCGGCCGCAATTTTGGCGGAAAACACTAGGCCCGAATACGATTATATTTGTTGTTAAGCGAGTTGCGTTTCGTCAACCCAGAATCAAAAAACGGGTTCACATGTTCGCATTTCGGAACACTCAAAGAAGATTATGGCGCTTCAAACACCCTACTTTGTTGACCCACGTGATGACTTACGCAGCGCGGCTTCTGTTTCGATCAAATGCCGTTTGCTGGTTTAATGAATTTTCGTAGATGCGAGAGTACATTTTGGCTTGCTGTTCGTCGTCGTGATGATTGATGGCCCGCATTCGAGCGCGGCGGCCCATGAGTTCACGTGAATCTCTATTAACGGCGAGCCACTCAATTGCTTTGGCCAGTCCGCTCACATTGCCTTGATCCACCAAGAGTCCTTCGATACCGTCGTCAATCATCTCAGGAATTCCACCGCTTGCGAATCCAATAACAGGCAGGCCGCAGGCCATCGCTTCGATTATCATTTGCGGTTGGTTGTCTTCTAGAGATGGCGCAACAAAAAAATCGCAGGCTGCATAAGCCAAAACCTGCCGTTCAACGTTATCAATGAAACCAAGTTGAGTTGTCTTTTCAAAAGCCAATTCGTCGACTTTGATTTGTCCGTTGCCGAACACGAGACCATGAAGTCCATTTTCAGTTCTTGCGCAACGATCAATTGCGAGTTTTAACGAAGCGAAACCTTTTCGTGGGTTGGCAACGTTGTCTGCGCCAAAACCGACGACTGTCGCTGCTGGATCGAGTCCTAACTGGGTTTTTGCCAGTATGCGATCGATTGGATGAAATTGCCGAACGTTGATCCCATAGTTGATCTTGGAGAACAGCGTTTGTTGTGGCCAAAGTGGACTGCGTTTGGCCTGGTCAAGCATCCACTGACTGGGAGCGACGATGTGTAAGTTGTGTTTGCGGAGCGCGTTTCGTTTTGTTTCAAAGCTGCGAGCCGATAGATCATGTGGATTGGGGCTGTTGAGTTGGGGACATGAGCCGCAACCATTTCGGAAACGAGTGCAGCCGGAATTGAAGTGACAGCCACCGGTAAAAGGATTCATGTCGTGAAGCGTCCATACAATCGGCTTCTCGGCAGGCAATGCCGTAAAAAAATTAGGGTAGTCTGCCATATACGAGATCCAATGCAAATGAATCAAGTCGGCCGTGATTGGAAACCCTTCCAACTTGACGCCTTCGAGCTGTTCCGCTGCAGAGTACGTTTCTAATTTTGGATCGCGGTCGAGCAAATGTCGACTGTAACCCTCAGTAATGCGGCGAAATCGTGATTTCTCACGTTGCCGAATCATCGGGTTTAACCACGACCGCGACGGGGTCGATTGCAGCTCGAGTCGATACGTTTCGTTGGATTCGTTGGTTGCCTCACGCTCGGCGTGGCTATAGAAAAAACGGCTAATTGTGTGTTGTTTTTGTAGGGATTGGTGAAGCCTGAGGGCAGCGACGGCGGCACCGCCATGTGGATAGGTTGAGAAGTGATGAACGATCATAAAGTTTGCTTTCGCGCGTGCTTGGGCACGCGATTGGGAAATTGTCGTGGTGGGTTACTGCGCCTTTCGTTTTGCTAAGAGCATGCTCTCCAAAACTGCCTTGCGGCCGTTTCGAAACAAACAGACACTAATTTGTCGACTTATCAATTCCATCTGGTCGTGGATCGGATGAAGATAACGTTGCCGAAGTTCCTTCGGAGAAACCGGGGCCACACATCGATCAACAAAGGCGTCTTTTTCTTGCATGAAGCCGTGCAAAACACAGGAACGATCTGACATCACATCTCGTCGGACTCTGTTTAACGTCGAGAAAGCGATTTGCTCCGTGGCTCGGGCGCGACCGAGCTTGTTTGCGTGGTCAAAGACAACCATGTCGAAAACACCATCGCGAGCCGATTCTGGCATTTTTTTTGCGAAGTCTAATGAGTAACAGGCTCCGCCATTAATATGAGGATCGAGGACTTTTTTCTTGGGACGTAACCAGCGAAACTTATAAACTTCTGGAACGTAGCAGCCCATCAGGATAGGTGTCTGCTCGTTGGCGTACCAATCCGATTCAATGCGGTCCAGCCAATCCGCCTTGGTGAATGCCATGTCTGATTCAAACCACAAGCTAAATCCATTGCCCGCATAATTTTCGCTAATATAGTCCATGCAATCCCAGAACATGGCTGTCGGGCCCTGGGGATAACCAAACACCTGCGATGGACATTTGAAATGACGCGTTGGTGCGATGCGTGAAAAGCTCTCATACAAACGCTCACTGGGCGATGCCTTCGGGCTCGCCGCCAAAAGAAACTCGCACCGATCCTGCAAATCACAATTCCGTTCAAGCCATTGAGCTGTTTTTTGGTATCGTAGAATTTCGTCTTGCGCGAAGTATGGCAAAATGACAACGTGTTTTGAGCGTTTATCGGAACCCGACTCTTGATTTTCGTTGAATGCACGCATCGAAAAGGTCTGCTTTTAGTTCTCTGGAATTGCTGCGATCTTCCTAAACCGCTAACCGCAATGAGGTCTGCCGTTGATTAGCCTATTTATTTACAACTTTGCCGTCGAAATCGTCAATCGCAAACCACGAATGCTAGCTTTGTGTTTGTGATGTGCGTTGACACTTTTTTTGCTTTCGCGGTAGCATTGCAGTCAGGCAGCGATTCAATCTAAAAATCGCTGCAGCCCGATACCAAGGAATGGCAAGAAGGGAGCTGGAGTTTCTATGGCGCGACTATTCTTGA
>JAHEAM010000103.1 GCA_024642765.1 Planctomycetaceae bacterium | reverse complement strand
GGAATTGGAACAACAGGTGGCAACAGGTCTATACACGCCTAGTGGAGCAGCAGGATCCGTAGTTCGAACGGCCAGCACGGAACAAAAAACCGGAGTTGGTGCGAGCCCGTTACTTGCGAAAGGCAATACAGCGGAAGATTTATTGGCTGGGCAAAACACAAGCCAGAATCCAACTTCCGATGATACAAGCAAGATGTTGATGTTGTTACTACTATTTTCGGTTAGTTTGAACTTCTATTTGGCTTGGTTGGCACGAACATTTTATGGACGTTACGCCGACTTGGCGGATGAATTGCGCGAAACATTTACTTCCGCAATGTAATTTTTGAAAATCGATCTTTACGCAATTGCAAAAGATCGACACAATCGTCGAACCGTCACGTGGACGCAAGTATTCCACAAGGCGCGGATGACTTAGGTTTGGTGAAAAGGATTTCGCCAGCCGAAACTGTTACTAAAATTGATTTGCAGCAAGGAGTGCTGAAATGAACATGACGCAACGGATTGCGATAATTGCAGTGGCGATTCTTTCCATTTGTACCGCGAACCTCACTTGTTCGTTCGCGCAATCACCTGTCGCCATTGTCGATGTCGGCCAGGTTTTCGATAGCCATCCTGGCTTCAAGCAAGAGCTTGAGAATTTACGGCTTGAGGCCGAAGCCTTGCAGAATACAGTCAACCAACAACGTATGAAATTGGCGAAAGACCAAGAGTCTCTGGGGCTGAGCTTCACCCCAGGCTCTGACGCCTACAAGAATCAAGAAAAAGACATTGCGCTGGCCGCGGCAAAATTGGATGTCGATGCTCGTGACAAAATGCGAACGTTGATGACTCGTGAGGCACATGTTCATTACGACACCTACACCGAAGTCAATCGCTACATTGCAGAATTCTGCCAGGAAAATGGCCTGCGTCTAGTGTTGCGACATTCGGATAACGAAATGAAGCTCGATGATCCCGAGTCAATCATGCAAAAGATCAATAGTCCGGTCGTTTACTTTCGCCCTGAAAAGGATATCACGCCTGCGATTGTGGCAAAAATGCTTCAAGCCAAAAGTGGAACCACCAACCAATAAAACTTTGAAGCACCAAAACCATTTTTGAACTTGTCACTCAAAACTAAAGGGCAATCGCTTGAACCTGCAACGATATCAACAAACCATCAGCCGTCGAACGACCGTAACAGGTTACGGATTTTGGAGTGGACTGGATGTGACCGTCGAGTTTCGACCAGCGCCGGTTGGCCAAGGCATTGTATTCATTCGACGTGACCTTCCAGGTTTGCCGATTATTCCGGCGGTAATCGCTCACCGCGCTGACGGCCCTCGCCGTACGACGCTGTCGAAGAACGGGACTGCTGTGGACATGGTGGAACACATTCTGGCTGCCTTGAATGGACTCAATATTGACAACTGTCAGATTTGGGTTGATCGCGCGGAAATGCCTGGCGTGGATGGCTCGAGTCGACCGTTTGTCGATGCGCTTCAAAAAGTTGGTGTCGTACGCCAATCGCAATGGCGACCCAAACTGGTTGTCAATTCAACGGTACGGGTTGGCGACCAAAACAGTTGGATTGAAGTCTCACCGAACGCAAGCGGCACGTGTGTCCTTGAATACAAGCTCTCCTATCCGGACGAGCCAGCTATCGGCGATCAATCGTACTCAACCGAAATGGGTTCGCCATTGTTTGCGAACGAGATCTCGTCTGCGCGAACGTTTGTGACGCGAGCGGAAGCCGATTCACTTCGGCAACAAGGCCTCGGACGTCGGGTCAATTACAAAGACATCCTTGTGTTCGAGCAGACCGGTCCAGTTGGTAATCAACTGCGATTCGAGAACGAATGTGCGCGACATAAGCTTCTCGACATGATTGGCGACTTCGCTTTGGCGGGCTGTGATTTGGTCGGAACATTTACCGCGTTTCGCAGTGGACATCGCCTCAATGCCGAGCTTATTCGATCGTTGATAAACCAATTCTCTGTACAATCCAGTCTGCGCAAAACGGCCTGATTCACCATTGCAAGGAACTTCCTGTGGACATCATTCCCATCAATTCATTTGAATCCGATCGCCGCGTTGCGGAGACACAAATTTCAAAGCTTGCCGATGTACATCCGTCGGCAGCGATAGAAGCGGGTGTTACGATCGGACCGTTTTGCGTCATTGGTCCTCATTCGAAGATTGGGGCTGGTACGCGGCTACTTAATAATGTCTGTTTGGTCGGCCATGTCGAGCTTGGACGCGACAATGTTGTTTGGCCGGGCACTTGCCTTGGCGGGGAGCCACAAGACATCAGCTATCGCGGCACGCCAACCCGAGTCGTTGTCGGCGACCGAAATATTATTCGCGAAAACGTAACGATCAATCGCGGCTCCGAAAAAGAAGATGGTATAACCTCCGTTGGAAATGACAACTATTTCATGGCCAACTCTCATGTGGGCCATGATTGCGTCGTCGGCGACAAAGTGATTCTAGGCCAAGGATCAATGCTGGGTGGTCACTGTCATATTCACTCCAACGCGATTCTGTCGGGATGTGTTGCCGCACACCATTTTGCGTCGATTGGCCAGTATGCCTTTGTTGGTGGTGTTAGCAAGGTCTTGCAAGACATTCCACCATACATGTTGGCTGATGGAAACCCAGCTCGTTGCAAGTGCACAAATGTTGTGGCTCTCAAAAGAAACAATTTTCCTCGGGAAACGATTTCCGCTCTCAACGAAACGTTTCGATTGTTGTATCGAGGTCGAGTCGGAGCTGAACAAGCTCGGGAAGTCCTGAAGTGCAAGAATATGTTGTGCGCCGAGGTGTTGCAACTCTTGGACTTCCTGGATCTTTCGAAAGTTGGACGCCATGGCCGGAGCCGCCACATTACGAAAGCCGCGGCCTAACGGATTTTATCATTAATTGTCAGACTACTTTGCTACACGAAGGTAAGGGGATATGAAACGCTTGCGAGTCGCTGTTATTGGTGGTGGACATCTTGGACGAATCCATTCGAGACTGCTCAAGAACAACCGAAACGCGCGCCTCGTTGCCGTTTGCGATCCGCAACCCTTGATCCAGCAACAGGCAATTGCGGAACTCGATGTTCGCGCTGTCAGCGATTACCAAAAAGTTATAGATGAAATCGATGCAGCCGTGATCGCAACGCCATCTGCGTCGCACGCAGCGATCGCTTTCGATTTGTTGGATGCGGGTAAACATCTTTTGATTGAGAAGCCGGTCACAGTTTGTGCGGCGGATGCACGTGAGATCGCAGAACGCGCCGCACAAAAGGAAGTTTGTGTCCAAGTTGGACATGTCGAGCGTTTCAATTCAGCAATTCATGAAGCAATTCGACACGTTGGCAAACCACGGTATATCGAGGCAACGCGTGCCAGTGGATTTACGTTTCGCTCCACTGATATTGGCGTCGTTCACGATTTGATGATCCACGACATTGATCTCGCGCAATTTCTGTTCGACTCACCGGCAATGCAAGTGTATGCCACCGGCGTTTGCGTGCTTGGGCACAATGAGGACATTGCTGAAGCGCGGATCGAATTTGGTTGCGGTGGCGTAGCGAACTTACGGGCCTCACGTTGCAGTTTCAAGAATGAACGGACCTTGCGAATCTTTGGTACGCAGGGATTCGCTGCCGTTGATTTGGCGACGCATACTGTTTCAGTTGTGCAACTGCCGGCTTGGATCCAACAGCGCGAGGTTGACGTGCTCGAGCTCAATGCCACGCAGCAAGCCTATGTCCGCGAGAACCTGTTTACTGATATCCTTCCGCAAACAACCATTAAGGTTACGCCCCAAAATGCAATCGAAGCCGAGCATCAGGATTGGTTGGCTGCGATTTCAGAGGGGCGTTCGCCAACCGTTACTGCCGATCAAGGAGCCCGTAACGTCGAACTCGTCGAGAAAGTCCTTGAGCAAATCGCCGATCATAACTGGGCGCGAAACGATCGAAACATGACGGGACCGTTGGCCACTCCATCCGACGTCGCCAGCGACAGGCCAATTCCTGATGCAATCATGAGCCCTCTGTCGCAGACTCGTAAAGCCGCTTAAGGCCTATTGTCTCTAGTTCACGCGGCGGGATGCAATTTCCAGAAGAAAACCGCATTCTTGTGGAATCAAAATTTACGCAAAAGACGTAGGCCCAGTGCTCCAAAGCCACTTACCTGTACGCTCTTCATAGGCAATTCACAACTTTGATTTGCGCAAATTACCCCAATCAAAAACCCAGGATTTCAGATAACTAGCAGCCGAAATGCGGCAAACGGGCCGATTTGTGTCGTTGGGCTATTCAATTCCCATTTCTGAAATCAAGTGTTTGGCGCCGTAGACTTTGTCGGAGATCCATAACACGTATCGAATATCAACACCGATACTGCGACTGTAAGCATGATTCCACGCGAAATCATTGATTGTCGCCTCGAACGCTCGATCGAAATTCACGCCAACCAATTCGCCTCGACTATTCAAGATCGGGCTACCCGAATTGCCGCCCGTTGAATCGGTGCTGTACAAAATGGCTACCGGTACATCGTTCAGTTTCGGATTCACGTAACGTCCGAAGTCTTGTGCTCTATACAATTCGCCAATTCGCGGCGGTGCAATGAAGGGGTCAATTCCCGTTACCTTATCGAGCATCCCTTTCAGCGTCGTGATTGGCGTTTTGATTACTGCGTCCTCCGGCGAGTACGACTCAACTCGACCGTAGGTCATCCTCAACGTACCGTTCGCATCTGGCACAAAAGCGGTTTTCAAGAATTCTCGTTTTTCAGAGATCAGTAAACCGTACAATTGACTCAACTTTCCCTCTCGTTCTTTGTTTTTTTCGCGTTGGGCCAAATAGACCGGATACAATTCGCTCATCAAAACGAGTGCAGGGTCCTTTGTCGAAACTAGCTGTTCAGGGGTCATATCGAAGCACTTCATCGCAAACTCAGCATTGTGCATTTTCGAGTTATTTATCAACTTAGTGGCCCGTTGTTGGCGTTCGGTTTCTGAACCGCCGAGCAGCTCCCCTGCAACCGTAGGCAACAACTTTGTAGCGCCCGCTGCCTCTAGACGTCGCAACATTTCGGCCAACATGAGTTGGTCGGTTTCCAAGTGGAAATCGTTCAGTGCCAATTGCAAGCGTTGACGGGTCAAAGGGTAGTTTCGATCGGTGTACTGACTTTCGCGTTCGATATCTTCCTTGGCTCTCTCATGTGCCGCATCGATCACTGTGAATGCAAAACTTAATGTCTGACAGGCCGAAGGTAGATTCGAAAGGTTCATTTCCAAGGGTGCGTTGGCAGTTATTTCTGCATAGACGGCATCTATATCGCTCAAGAGGTTTCCTGCCCGCGCCTTTCGCGCAGGATCAGAATCGATAAACGTCTGCAATACCTCTTCGTCCACTCGTCGTTTATTGACAAAGCCGATTCGATTCAATCCTTTTAGCTGTCCTCGCGAACGTTTTTCGACATTGGCCAATGACTTGATTCGCGATGAGAGTTTCAGGGCCACGCCTCGGTCATCTTTGCCAGCCGCTTCCATCGTCGCAATTTCCCAACCGTACAAATCCACGACAAATGGCAAGCGTACGTTTTCTTCGTATTGCAAAAACGAAGCGGTGTTGTGGCGAACGGTGCGGCCAGGGTATCCCAGCAACATCACGAAATCATTCTCGTTCACTCCCTCAGCGGCGACTTTGATAACACGTTTTGGCTGGTAAGGAACATTATTTTTCGCGTAGTCGGCACTCGATCCATCTGGAGCGACATAGGCACGCATGAAAGAGAAATCTCCGGTGTGGCGTGGCCATTCCCAATTGTCGACTTCGCCACCAAAATTTCCAACCGATGCGGGCGGTGCAAAAACCAAACGCACGTCCTTGATGTAAGTATACAAAAACAAGACGTATCGTTCGCCCGTAAACATCTCGGCAACCTCGGCACGCATGCCAACATTGGCTGCCTCAGCATCTTTTTCCAACTGCTTTTGCTGTTTCTCGATTGCCTTGGTACGTTCCGAAAACGTCATGCCTGGTTTGACAACGCTCAGGACTTTCGTCGAGACGTCTTCGTAGCCTTCTGTGATGCGGACCGTATAACCAGGCGCCGGAATTTCTTCAATGTTGGAACTGGCGCTAAAACCATTATTCAAATAATCGTGCTCCGGTGTACTCGCTGCTTGGATCGCTGCGAAGGCACAGTGATGATTGGTGATAATCAATCCCTTGGAGGAAACGAAACTGCCCGTACAACCATTCACGCGACAGATGCCGTCCACCAAACAGACTTCGTTCGGATTAAAAATCTGCTCGGCAGTCAGATCCAATCCAATTTTCTTCAGGTCCAAACTGCCGATGTCGGAAATCGGGAACATGCCTTCGTCAGCCACGGCAATCGCCGAGAACAGGACTAGGGCTCCCGCAATGACCTTTCGTAGTGCTTTCGCTCCAAGAATATGTTTCATTTTGTTCGCTCTGTTGGATTTGCAATAATTTTGGATAAACAATTTGGTAGTTTGAATTCACACCCGAATCGTCAGTAAAGCCGCGTTAAGCCTGTGTTGAAACAATTACACCCAAATATCCGAAGTGGAATCCCCCGTTGGGAAACGAATTTCGTGGGCGCGAGCTGGGCCGTTTGGTTCTGCGCCGAAATCGACGAGGAAGTCTGCATTAAGTTTCATTCCGCCGTTTTCATTGTCGCAATCTATCAATGCTAGGTAGGAACCTTCGGATTTCATGTTGGGATAGAACTGATTGTCCCAGGGACTGTACAGGGAATTCGTAACATACAAACGTTTGCCGTCGAGGCTCAATTGCAACATCTGCGGGCCGCCGCCTAGTTTCTTGCCCTTGAGCCTACACTCCCGTCCCGTCACGCCTCCCAACCATATTTGGCCCGTAAGTTTAGGGTTCGACGGATCACTCACATCGTATTGCCGCAAATCGCCGTGCAGCCAGTTCGAAAAATACAAGAAGCGATCGTTGAGAGATAACACAAGATCAGTGATCAAACCCGGAACAGGAAACGGCCACCCATCGACCTCGATGGGTTCAACCGAGATGACTTTTTCCGCTTCCCATTCCTTCTCGCCCTTAAAGTAATGCCACATTGTGCTGCTAAGGGCAGCCCCCACGAATCCATGCGTGCTGTCGGGGTTGTGGTGGAAGCGAACTTCCAATGGAATCATGCCCTCTTCGCCAAGGTCGATGGACTGATTGATCTTGCGTTCATTCCAATCCCAAAAATGAATGTGTCGACCATATTTGCCGGCAGCGACTTCTTCGGGTTTGAAGCCTCCAGCTACAGTCTTGGGACTTGCCCACTCGCTGCTCACCATCACATTGTGGCGAGGCTGGTACCAATAGTCATAATTGAAGTTCATGCCTTGGGTGTTGTTCGACCAATGGCCTTTGATCTCAAACTCTTCGTCGAGCAAAATGAATCCGCCAGGAGCATTTCCATCTGCGTCACCGAGCATCGAAATCATAATTTCGCCAGATGCTAGGCAATGAACGGTATGCGGTGTGGACAGGCCCGTTTTCTTTTTGACTTCTTCGCCCTCGATGACTTTGTGAATCTTGGGATTGCGTTCATCGTAAGTGTCGACAATGTGAATTCGGCTGGATTTTAGACCAGGCAACACCATGAAGCGGCGACTCTTGCCTTCCTCACCATGGCAACTGCTACACGCGTTCCAGCCGAAGTGATGCAGTTCATCGCCAATGTTTGGCATCTCCAATCGATGAATGATTTTTCCGAAAGTGGCTGAGTTTTCATCAAGGTCTATCGTCGCCAAGTAATCGGGTTTATTGATTTCGGTGCCAGAGTAGATTGCAGGCACGTAAGCAACTGTTTCGGGCGGTGATTTGATGGCGTCTTCAACGGTAGCATACGAGCGATCGCAACAAGTGCTTTCGTCCTGCGCTTCGTCTTGTTCGTCCTGTCGTCTAACGAGCGCCGCGCCTCGCAACACGCTCGGAGCAATTATTCCCAAAGCCACTGTTGCTGAACTCGCTTTTACAAAAATCCGTCGACTCTCGTGATCGTGCTTTTTCATTGTCACTGCCCTTGAAATGAAAATTCTTCGGAACTGAAATATCAATACCAGTCTAACGGATTTTGCACAAGAATTTTAGCCTACGAATTCGATATACTCGTTGGCTCGACTGGTTGCTCTCAATTCAAATCATCATAAGAATAAATTGACGTGCCAAAGCAAATTGCAAAGGGTGGATTTAACGCGAAAATTATCCCCGAAGATAGCGATGCTCCGACCCTGGGGATGATGAAATTGGATAAAGCCTATCGTGGACCGTTGGAGGCAGCTGGGAAAGGTCGAATGCTAACAGGTTTGGGCGATTTCAAGGGATCTGCAGTCTACGTCGCGATGGAACGAATTGACGGAACGTTGGATGGAAAGAAGGGCTCATTTTTAATAAACCACCAAGGCGTAATGGATCGCGGTATCCAACGTCTAGAAATTTTCGTTGTACCTGATAGTGGCAGCAATGAACTAAAGGGAATCACAGGGAAGATGACCATTGATGTCAAGGATCGAAAACACTTTTACAAATTTCACTATGACTTCAACCCGGAGCAACACGAGACGCGATAGTTAAATCGCCTAACTTAGGGTTGACTGACCGACTTCTAAATGCGACGAGTTGAATAGGTTAGCAATTCCAACCTATCTCATCGACTCACATTATTCATCCCGTTCGGCCAGACTGACGCACAAGATTTCTTTGTCGTTGCGCAGGAAAACGCAACGGTTTGCGTAGGCCGGATGCGACCAGCACACGCCGTTTCGTTCGCGAAGTTGATCAGTCGTCGGCTCAATCAATTTTGCCCGACTGATTTCCTTAAAACCTGCAGCCGAAAGCTCGCCCAACAATAATTCGCCGCGTTCGTTGAACATCCAAGTCTGTTGTCCGTGTTGAACGAAATGGACCGTGCCCCAACGCGAGCGTGGCACTGCCGAGTCGTCTTCCCAAACACGGCTGCCGTTACTTGCCTTCAAGCAACGGAACTCGCCGTAGCTATCCACGCCGTAAATGTGGTCGCCAATCCAAACCGGGGTACTGATAATCGAATGCAAGGCCTTGGTCATACGCTCGTTTTCGCCAATCGCTTGCCAAACCAATGACACAGTCATGGCGTCCGAGTTCATCCGCAACATCAACGAGCCGTCATAAAACGAAGTTACGAAGATCTGGTTGTCACGGATCAGTGGAGTTGCAATTCCAATCGGCATGTTCCGAGGTGTGAATTCGTATCGCCAAAAGACCTTTCCTGACTTCGGATCAATTCCAGCGACGCTGTCGCCTGTCCAGCAAACCACTACATCGTTAGCGTTTTGTTTGCAAAGCACGGGGCTAGAGTACTGTGCGCGATCGTCGAGAGCACGCCAGATTTCGGCACCAGAATCTTTTTCAATTCCTACGATGCAGGCACCTTCGGCTCCGCCAATTTGCAAAATCACTGTGTTCTCGTATATCAATGGCGAAGACGCGATGCCCCAGATTGGCATGCGTTTCGATTCGGAGATTTTGTAGTCCTTATTCAGGTCCTTGGCCCAGATCACGTCGCCAGTTGTCGCATCGAAGCAATGCGCGTGGCCCATCGTTCCGATGGAGTACGCGCGGCCATCAACGATGGTTACCGAAGCTCTCGGTCCCGCGACATAACCGACGGCATAAACGGCATCGTATTCATGTTGCCATTTGGGCTCACCAGTTTCTGCGTTGAAACACAGAACGCGTTCGGTTTGGTTTTCACCTTTTGCAACACGATCCATGACATAGACCAAACCATTGGCAACGGTTGGTCCACTGTACCCTGAAGAAATTGGTTGTCGCCACAACGTTTCCAGGCTTGCCGCGTCAAACGTCTCGACAAGGCCCGATTCGTTCCATGTACCGTCGCGACCCCGCCCACGCCACTCCGGCCAATCGTGAAATTCTTGAGCGACAAGAGGCTCAAGAATCGCCATCCCAAAAAACAAAAGGCTGGCGGAAATGCGTTGAAGCTGATTCATAATATGACAATCTAAAAAAGACGAAAGCAACAGGAGTTCTGGTTTTTGAATGGGGGAACTTGAGGCTGGCCAGACTCGGTTATTGTATGAAAATTCGTCGCTCACGTCAGTCTCAAATTGAAAGCCTGCCAGCGCGTTGGCACGACTACACTTTGACGACCTCGGATCAAAATGAATTTTTTCAAGCCATTCGTTTCA
>JAHEAM010000552.1 GCA_024642765.1 Planctomycetaceae bacterium | reverse complement strand
TAGAGTTGCCCGACGACCCGCAACCGTTATTGACTGTCTGCAATGCATTGTTGCAAGCAGAGGTGAATTTAGTGCAAACCTATCCACTCATGCTGAAGTCGCCATCGCGTACAGCAGTTGCGCTGATGGTCGATAACATTGACCTCGCACAGCAAACACTGAATAACAACAAATTCAGAATCCTGAACGAAGACCAACTATCGGAGTTGGCTTAGGAAAATGGAATGATTTGCGATTTTAAGGTGTTTGTTTGGCTGAAACTACTTTTTGCCATCCCGCATTTTTTTCTTGCGCCAGCTTCGAATTGGGAGGTACCAAAGATATAAACCCGACGCCCACAAAAAGGCCAGCATTAAACCGTTGGGTAAGAAAATTCCCAGCTTGACCCACTCGCCAAAAAGTGATCCGTCATGGAGACCTTCAATCCAATCGCTCCTCCGATAACAACTTGAAAGCAATGTGCCATCGCACGCATCGACTTGCAGTTCCCAGTGATTCACGCACTGGATTTTGACGATTCCACGACTGGGGCGAACGTCCAATCGATCGATATCTTCCCAAGAATTCACGTTTGATTCCGGAATTGATTTTGCCGCAGCGAGAATCGCTTTCCATTCGACATGTGGTGCGTCTTCCACGACACTTGCTTTGCGTGTTGGTGGTTGAACCCAAGTCACCTGTTTTTTAATTTGCAACAAGACACCGGAAACGACCACAACAGCAAGCGGAATCGCAAAAATAAATGCACCCCAACGATGCCACTTTCTAATCCAGCGATTCAACGGTAGCACTTTCTGTTGGGTAATATAGGCTGTGTGGAAAGAGTCCGTCCACGGAATCGAGTTTCGTAAACAGCGATTTATTCTTTCGAGAACCAGTTTTTTGCGTTGTTGATTGGCGGTCGCGGTTCCTCGGAGTAGGGATTCGTCTTGTTCCAATTCGGAGTCGGCAAACCACGTGTCATTCGGTCCCAGGTTTCGGTTGTATTTGACTTGAAATTGGCGTTTGCATTACGAAAATTCTCGCTGGTACGTCGTCGCCAGCCGCTAACATTTTCGCCCGTTTGTTGCCAGAAGACTCTCGATTTCTCGCTAACTTGTGTCATGAGCGTGGGAGAATTGGGATCGCGAGCCGGCAGCCAGCTTGGGCGGCTGAGCCCCAACCAGTTCTTTTCAGTGCTACTGTCGTTGAATTGTTCCGAACTTTCAGCGAAGGCGCGACCATTGTATAGCCCACCCAACTCAGAACCACTTTCGTTTCGGTTCAGTTTCCACCATGGGGTTGCCGTCGAATCCGATGTGCCGCTTCCGAAAAGTCCTTGGGCTGCGACAGGTGCAACGAAAACAAATAAGACTACTAGCGAACAAAAAGATTTGAGGTACATAGAAATTCCTTTTCCTTTTTTCAAAAAATTTCATGCGGGAGGATTCCAAATCCGTGCTGGTTTGTCCATATCAAAATTTAAACAAAAATTGGCGATCAAACCGCTAGCAGGCCTATCATGCTAATGCGCAACGGTTGTCCAAAGTTCGTATTCACGGCCGTTGCGACCGTGGAATGTGTCAGGAAGTCTCCGCCATCCGCCATTGAATCTTTCTGTTAACGCGCTCAGTATAGACAGCGCGTAACGATGTATCACGACGTCATCCGAAAGAAGCTCGATTTGGGCAGCAGTCGCGGGTTTTGGCACGAGCAAATAATCGATTTTCAACTGTGCCTGCTCGGCCAGCCAGTTCGCTCGTTGTTGCGATTCAGTTCCCAGTTTGGGATTCTCAGCGTACGGAATACCGTTCCAATTGACTTGGGCCGGTCTATTAAAAAGCCTGGAGGGCATCAACTGAACGCCGTCTAGGCTCATGGCAAGTCCATAATGTTTGACTGCCGGCATATCAAATCGCAAGACGGCCTCCAATGCCGAAGGATCGATATCAACCAATTGAGCAGCACCGTAATGCACAGCGTCGCGTGAATGCGCCTTCGCATCGTTAACGATGACTGCAATCACTTGTTTATGAGCCTCCATTAATCCATCAGTCGTCAACACATGTTTGATGTAGCCACGCCCAAGAGAGAACGCAACTGCACAGAAAAAAACGAGAGTTACTGCCACTCGATTTAACTTCCAGAATGTTAGATCGTGCGATGCTACGATCATGCCAACTATCCATAGGTGCAACAAAAAAGCAGTTGGCATGCTAACGAACGGGTTCAATCCCATCCTGCGGCCGATCAACAGAACCAGGGGTGCTAATGCCATCCAAGCAAGTCTAGACGAATATGGTAATTGCAATAGCGCCCACCTTTTTTCAACTTTGAATTGACCGAAGAATCCAACACTGAGCAAGCCGCCAATGAGGATCCAAAAACTCCAACTCAATTGACGTTGCACCATGTCAAAGTGTTTCAATGCATGCGCCCAGGGTAATTTAACATTGGCGTCGGTATTCCAAACAAAATAGTAATAGTGCAAGTGCTCAAGGTTGATGATGTAAAACCATAGGCAAATGCTAAGTGCCAATAAGGCTCCGGCAACCAGTTTCCAAATTTCCCGGACCGCCACTTTAAAACCGGAGTTCAAAATTTGCCCCATGACCAACGGGAAAAACGCAATCATCAGATACACGGGAGCCGTAGCACGCACCAAACAGCACATCCCAACGCAGACGCCCCAAATCAAGTAGTCCGACAAACGGCGTGATTCCAGCGCCAACAAATAGGCAAGACAAACGACTCCATAAAGCAAAGCAAGCGATAGATCCATTCGGAAATC
>JAHEAM010000551.1 GCA_024642765.1 Planctomycetaceae bacterium | reverse complement strand
AGGAGGTGGGAACACACCATCTGGTTGGCCGCGTGGGCATTCCATCGATCAAGAATTGAAGCGTTTCCTACAATCAAATACGGAGACACAGACTCGATTTGGTTCACTTGAGTTTGGAGTACTGGTACCCGAGAGCGCGGATGTTTGGACTCGTTGGTCCTACTCAGGCCCGAATCGCCCCATTACTCCGATCAGCAATCCACAACAAATGATGAAAAAGCTATTTGGTGATCCCGGAGAAACGAAAACTGTTCGAAGTGTACTAGATGCAGTTGCCCAAGACATTGATCGCGTCATGACTCGAGTCAGCGCGGACGATCGACATTTATTGGATGCCCATTTGCAGGCCATTCGTGAATCAGAGTTGAGAATCGAAAACGATCTGCAAACAACCAGACAGACTCCCCCTGAAATCGATGTCTCGGTGGTTTTGCAACCCGAACAGATGCCACTGATAAGTGACGTGCAACAAAACCTAATGGTTGCGGCATTTCAATCCGACCAGGCCCGTTTGGCGACACTCCAATATGATAAATCGGTTGGAAACATACGGATGACATTCATTGGAATCAACGAGGGACATCATGAGTTGTCGCATGATCCAGACGATAAAAAAGATTCGATGGAAAAGTTAATCAAGATCGATCAATGGTATTGCCAACAGATTGCAAACTTGGCCCAGCGACTAAGCGAAACACCCGAGGTCGACGGTACCGGGCCGATGCTCGACAACACGACAATTATTTGGACCAACGAATTGGGTAAAGGAAACTCACATACGTTGAACGACATCCCCTTCGTGCTAGTTGGCAGCGGGCTTGGGCTCAAATCCGGGCAAGCATTGGCATTCGACCACATGCCACACAATCGTCTGTGGATCACACTGGCGAATGCGTTGGGGCACCGAATCGAGTCATTCGGCAACGAAAAACTCTCGTCCGGCGGGATAATTGCCGATCTGTGGGCCTAAACCAGTTTTTACTTAGAAATTTCAGGCTATCACCAGTTAAGGGATTGCTCCAGAATTCCCCGTTCCGGCAGACAAAAACCGCCAAATTTCTGTTTTGGTGCTTGCATCGTCCGTTTATAATCGGCTGATGCGAAGTGTGCGTTCACTTGTCCAGTCAATCTAATATTTTTGAAATCGCTGTAAGTTCCTTTAGGCATTCGAACTCCCGAGTTCTGATGACGGCAATTGTTGTTATCATTCTGCAACCAAAATCTAAAATTTACTTTCATCGGTTTGTTAAACAAATCATACCTTTTTTCAACGATACACTTCCGAAGGAAATCCTCGATGGCAAAAGCTCAAACTAGGAATCGACGAATCAGTAAAACACAAAAAGAAAATTTGGGAAGAACGCTCAAGCATCGCTCGATAGAGCGAGCATCATCCAGATTGTTCGGATACGAAAAGTTGGAAGATCGTAAATTACTTGCATCATGGACAACGCTCAATAACGCACCACCTGAGAGTTTGGGCACGATGCTACTCCAGACGGACGGGACTGTCTTGGCACACGGTTCGAGTGTTTCGAAAACTTGGTACCGCCTGACTCCTGATGCCAATGGTAGTTACGTCAACGGTATTTGGTCCAGTGTTGCTTCGATGACCGAAACACGCCTCTACTATGGTTCAAACGTTTTGCCAGATGGAAGAACGTTGGTTTTGGGTGGTGAATATGGTAGCGCAGGAGGATGGACCAACACGGGAGAAATCTACAACCCCCAGACAAATGTTTGGACTGCGATGGCTAGTTTTCCTGAGGCAGAATTCGGCGACGGGCAAACGATTTTGCTCCCGGACGGGAAAATATTTGCGGGAGATCTCGCGTCGATTAAGTGTTATCTATACAACCCCGCAACGAATTCCTGGAGTGCCGCAGGCAGTAAACTTCATGGAGATCGCAATAACGAAGAAACATGGACTTTGCTACCGGATGGTGATGTCCTGTCCTATGATATTTTTGCGAGTGTCGACACTGGTATACCACAGGCGCAGCGTTACGATTTTGCAACAGGCAACTGGACAGATGCCGGAATTCTGCCGGAATTATTGAGTTCACCATCTATCGGTTTTGAAATCGGCGCTGCATTAAGGCTACCGAATGGTCGCATTTTCCAGATTGGTGGCAACTCAAACACAGCACTTTACAACCCGACGACAAATACTTGGGAGGCTGGCCCCGACATTCCCGGTGGACATGGCGGCGATGACACTCCCGCCGCACTTATGCCGAATGGACACGTCGTGTTTACGGCCGACATACCACTTTTTAATCCGCCAACGCGAATGTTCGAGTTTGATTCCGTTGCAAATACGATTTCCGACATAACGAGTTCACTGCCGACCGCTCTCCAAAACCAAATGAGTTCGATTCCAGCCTATCAAGGCCGCATGTTGATGTTGCCAACCGGCGAGATGATGTTTTCGCCAAGTGGCTTTTCTGGAAATGCCGCCTATGTCTATAAAGCCGATGGCGGACCTGCGGATGCTGCTCGACCAACCATTTCATCAATTACACCAATCACCGGGAATCTGTATACGATTACTGGGACGCAATTGACGGGTCAATCGGCAGGTGCGTCTTATGGTGAAGACGCTGAAATGGATACGAATTATCCGATCGTACAACTGACCGCAACGGACGGAAGCAACAAAGTTTACTACGCCCGCTCCTACGATTGGACGCCGGGAGTTGCGACTGGAGGTGCCATCGTCACTTCAAAATTTGAATTGCCGACATCCGTTCCGCAAGGCGCCTATGAAT
>JAHEAM010000102.1:7530-10244 GCA_024642765.1 Planctomycetaceae bacterium | reverse complement strand
CTGCACGCGCTCGCGAGCGTTTCGAGGTGGCGGCATTTTCGGTTCGATAATCAACGTAAATGGATACACCTCGACAGAACCGTCGTCTTTCTGTGTCCAATCCTTGAACAGGACGACACCTTCCTCGATTTGAATTCTTTTGCACGTGCCACGTTCCCATGCGTCTGCCGCCAGTGAAGAAAGCGCAGGCAGGTCCGGCATGGGCAATGCCGTTTCATTCGTCGCCGCGACAGGTCCGCTAGAAATCGTATTGCGATAGGAGACTTGGCCACCTTCGATTTGCGGCACGACGGTGGAAACGTACAGCGCATAGGCGCAAAGCGTCGCCGCTAGGGCTGCTAGGTACTTCCAAATGGGATGCCAAGTCGAGATCAACGTTATTCCTTTTTGCGTTAATCTTTAACGTTTGTTAGTTTGTTTTTCGAACGCTCGAATTCAGGATCGTGGATTCGTTGTCGTCCGACTGTGACTTCCTGTCACGTGCATTTTAAAATGAGCTTTTGAATTTCCTTTATGTTCGACTTGAATACTTCGTTACCAATTCGCCCCACCGCTTTTGGCTTGTCAAAATAAATTCGATCAACTCGCGAACTGCCCCGCAACCACCGTTGGCCTTCGTTGTGAAGTGAGCTAGTGCTCTGACTTCCGCGGCAGCATCAGCTACGGCAACCGCCATCCCGACAAATCTCATGACCGGTATGTCAGGCAAATCATCGCCGATGTAGCATACGTTTTCTGGTTTGAGGTTGTTCTCGTTAATAATCTGCTGTGCCGCTGGCAACTTGTCCACAAAACCCTGCCGAACGATACTCACGTTCAACTCTGCCGCGCGAACTTTAACGATATGCGAATTTCGAGCCGTCAAAACACCGAACTGGTGGCCCACCTGTTGCCAGAGCGAAATCCCCATCCCATCGCGGACATGAAATCGCTTCGACTCGACGCCCTGATTGTCATAATGGATGCCTCCATCGGTGAGCACGCCATCCACGTCGGAAAGTATCAGACTGATGGCCTGCATGCGTTGGTCAAGTTTCATTGAATACGGTACGTTTGAGTTTGACAGTCAGAGCGACACAGAGGAATTCGGAGGCGCATCCTTCGGTCGTACATGCAATTTCCCTAGTTTTCACGGCGCACCCCCTTGATTGGAGCGACACGTGATTCTAGTTTTTGGACCAACAAACGACAACTCGATTTGTTCGCTAGCGTTTTTGAGTATTTATCCGTTGAAAGTCAGGGTTCTCCATGCATGCATTACTGAATTTCGCCGTTTTAATGGGCATTTCTTTTTTTTTGACTGCACATCTGGCGTTTGGCTCCCCGCAACAAAAGCAGGATCCCATTGAGGTGATCTCGGTTAAGCCAATCAAAAAATTGAAATTCGACAACGGCGGAAAGTGCCCCGAACGAAAACTGGGGGGCGACCCACGCACAGTTGACGGCTACCTCGTATTTGATGGCTCATCTGACGGCAATCTACAAGTTGACCCACAAATCGCGGTCGGCACACGCCATGTCTTTCACGCGACCAATAGCGGCCTGATCATCTACGACAAGGAAGGCAACTTCGTTAAGGGCGTTAGCCAAAACTGCTTTAATGGCGGCATCGATCCAAAAGTTTTCTATGATCCCCACAACAAGATTTATGGTTTCAACCTTTGGAATCCTTGGGACAAGGAAAAACTCAAACCAGCCAATATCGCCGTCTCAAAATCCGATGATCCAACCGCTGCATGGAGCGTCTATCCGATTCCAGTTCCACAAGGCGTCGATGGTGGTGGCATTGGATTCAGTCGCAAATGGATCGGCTACTCCTATCCAGGTGGTGATCGATGTTCATTTGTGTTTGCCACAGCGCAGGCTAAAAAAGGCCATGATGCTGATATCTACTTTTTCAAGGGCTCGCTTGGTCACCCAGTTCAAACTCAGGACGCAACGGATGATTTGCATTTCTTTGCGATCGAAGGCGACTCGTTTGTTTTACGAAAGGTAACGGACGGTCCCAATGGAACACCGGTGAGCCAAGAAGTTTTTTCCGTCCCCCACAAACTGATCTATATTGGCGGCCCGCCACCTTCGCCACAAAACGGCACCGACAAGAAAACGGCTTCCGGCGATCGAAACCCTAAAAACATTGTTCTTCAAAGCGAGTGCATCTGGTTCTCACATGCCGTGAATTGCGAGGGCCGCTCGGCAGTGCAATGGCACCAAATAACACTTGATGGAAAAATCTTGCAGACGGGTTTGATTTTTAGCCTAAAATCTAGCTTTATCCAAACAACAATTGCAGTGAACAAACGTAACGATGTCTTAGTTGGGTTCCAAGAAACCAGTCCCGAGATGTTCATCAGTCCGCGTATGGCGTACCGATTGGCAAACGATCCTGCTGGGACGCTTCGCGACACGATTCATTTGGGCGAAGGTAAATCGGCAACTGCCGGCGGACCGTGGGGCGACTACAGCAGCAGCGTTGTTGATGGTGAAAACCTACTTGACTTGTGGACCATCCAGAGTGTCGCCGACGATACGGGACACGGCGACACCGTGATTTCCAAAATAGCGATTTCGAAAGAATCGAAATAGCGTTATTTATTTTCGCATGCTCGTCGATTCTTGCAGTAACGAATCGACGAGCGTTTCGATAGTCTTATCGCCCGTTGCACCATTCCAATTCATCTCGCCTTGCCACCAATAACGCAAATAGCCGTTTT
>JAHEAM010000102.1:0-7520 GCA_024642765.1 Planctomycetaceae bacterium | reverse complement strand
AGACCTGCCAATTCTTGGATTCGAGATCGACCAGAATTGGAAAGTCAAGGCCTTTCTCATGTGCTGCGTTGATGACTAAATTCGGATCACGTTCGGCAGGCAACTCCGGTGTCTGAATGCCAATGACATGAACGCCTTTACTTGCGAGGTCGCGATCCCAGCGTTTGTATATTTCAAAATTCGCATGACAATTACGGCATTGAAACGCATAAAAGTGCACGAGTACAACTTTGCCACGCAATGAAGCGAGCGTGATTGGTTTTGAATTGATCCAGTTTGCTACCTCAACGAACTCCGGAGCCAGTGGATAGATGCGCTTCAATCGTCCCGTATCAAACGATGCCCCAATCGCGTCACTAAGAGTTCTTTGTTGGTCAGATGTCAAAATTTTTTGAATCGCCTTTTGTTCATCGCTGATTGCTTTCGTGACGGCCTGTTGCAAAGACTCGATTGGTTGGTGTTTCGCAGTCGCCGACGTCACCGCATTCTGAGCCTCAAGCGTTGTTCTCGCTAATTTCAGAAGTTCTCCGTGCTGTTCAGTGGTCAATCCCAATCGTTGCGAAAGTTCGTCACGTAACAACGATCGAGTACTTTGCGCCTGGTATTCAAGCTGCTGAAGCCGGCTAATTTGTTCGGGCGATGCATTGCCAACGAACCACTCGCGGACAACGTTTTCGATCTCGCTGAGCGTTGACTCAACTTCAGCGGCAGGTAGATTCCTCGAACGCAACCATTCGCCATCGTGCGCCGCAAACAGTGTTTCCAGATCCTTTACTTGTTGGGCGGACAATTTCAATTCGGCTTGAACCTCCGCAGAATGCACCAAGGGGAGCAAAAAGTGTGGGATCAAACCAAGTTCATTTTTAGGCTTTTCTTGAGTCTGCCCGAAAACTGTAGTTCCTAACGCGCATACGAAAACGATACTTCCCAAAATCGACCGCAACATAACGAATACAATCCAATGTGTGTTTTTTGAATGCCTTGCCCAACTCATAATACGGCTTTGAATTCGTTTTGGGTCGCATAATAGAGAAAGAGTTGTCGTAACGCCCGAATTTTTGCTAGTTTTAGTTTTTACAGGAAATTTGACAGGCTCTCGCGGGGTGGTAGGATTGAAACGATCCTAGGAATACTCAAACGAACCTATTTAAGCCGTTTTCGTCCAAGAATGAGTGTCAATGAACTAGCGGCTTTCCGATTAGCGAGTCGGCTTCTTGACTTTTTTTTGATGTCGATTGGCCGAATAATCGCCAGATTTTTTGTCCTCCTTGTCAGGAACAATTAACGTTTATTGAGTTGGCTGCGATCGAATAGCTGTAGCTCAGTCATTACTTTTCGTTAAAATAACCAATTCCCAGCCGGTTTTAGGATGAAAATAATCATTGACGACTTAACAAAGTCTGAAATACGCGATTTGCTCACGCAGCATTTTGCGGAAATGCAAAAACATTCTCCCTGTGGCAGTTGCCACTATCTCGATTTCGATGGATTACGAAAACCCGATGTTACGTTTTGGTCGATTTGGAACGACGATGAATTGGCAGGCTGCGGCGCGCTCAAGGAACTTGAAGCCACACACGGAGAAATCAAGTCGATGCGCACTCACGATGCCTATTTACGACAGGGTGTAGGATCGTTAATGCTCAAGCATATTATTGCCGTCGCGACAGAACGGGGCTATCAGCGACTAAGCCTAGAAACTGGGTCGGGATCAGCGTTTGAGCCTGCATCGAAGATGTACGAGCGCTTCGGATTTACGGAATGCCCGCCGTTCGGCAACTATGTCGAAGACCCGTTTAGTCGATTCTTCACTCTTGGGCTTGGCAGTCAGTCCCTCTCAATAACTACTTAACGTTTTTCTTCGCAGAAGATTTAGAAGAGCTCTGCTTCGACGACTTTTGCTCATCGAATTCAAACGCATCACCGAGCATCTTCTCAACCTCTTTTTTCTGCTCAGGCTCCAATTTTTCTAGCAAGCGTTCACGAGCTTTCTCTCGAAGTTTGGCAATTTCTTTCTCGAGATCACGCTTAATAGCTTCTTCTTCCGCTCGCATTTCGTTTGCTTGGTCGTCGGTGATCTCTAGTTCTGATTTAACCGGATTGGTGGTCAAAATATCCACTAGACTTCGGCGGCGAAGTTGTGAACGCAACTCGATCTGACGCAGCCGCTCTAGTTGATGGGGCAGCAGTAGTTTTTCGAGTTCCGATTGGGCTTGTTCGCGAAAATCGTTGAGCTGCCGCACCACAGCATCATGTTGGCCGAAATCCAGACCCCGAAGTTGTTCGACAGCGCGGTTCTGAATACTGGCGTTGAAATCTAAAAGTTGTTGGTATTGATCGTCAAGCATATCGATTTCTTTACGAACGCTCGGGTCCGCCAAAATATCCAACGAACTTCCGCCGCCACCGTAATTTTGATTGGACCAACCCATCGGTTTAGCCAACGCGATGTCGTTGAGCATCGGAATCATCGCTTGTAACTCCGGCGAACCGCCTTCACCAAAAGCGGCTTGCTTGGCTCCAACCATGAATTGCTCGTATTCGCCGCGCGTCGAAAATAACCCAACAGGTCCGTCTTCGCGTCCGGCATCGCCCTTTTGTCCGAAGACTTCGACCGGCAAGGTCATTGCATTCCACAAGACAATCAGGGCAAAACAAAAAAATCGAAAGTTGCTCATTGACAATTCCTTTCCGTTCGATTGTATACTTGGCCAACTTGTATTTCGAATAATCCACAAACCAACCGATCAAGCAATGATGTCGTGGATCACATGCCCATGAACATCAGTGAGTCGAAAATCGCGGCCTTGGTAGCGGTAGGTCAAACGATGATGATCGATTCCCAGTAAATGCAATATCGTCGCGTTCAAATCATGAATGTGCATCGTTCCCGGCGTCCAGGATTCTTTTGTCGGCTGAGGATTAAGAGGTACGCCCTCGGCATCGGTGATGTTGTATCCATAGTCATCGGTGCGACCGTAAGTGATCCCGGCCTTCACGCCACCACCCGCCATCCAAACTGAAAAGCATCGCGGATGATGATCGCGACCATAGTTTTCTTTCGTCAGTCCGCCTTGGCAATAGACGGTTCGTCCAAATTCACCTCCCCAAATCACAAGTGTATCGTCGAGCATTCCGCGTTGTCGGAGGTCCGCGATCAACGCCGCGCAGCCTTGGTCGACATCCTTGCATTGTGATTCGTGTTCGGCGGGCAAGTTCCCGTGAGCATCCCAGCCCCGATGAAAAATCTGAATATTCTGCACGCCACGTTCCGCCAACCGCCGCGCATTCAAACAGCACGCCGCAAACGTCCCAGGGGTCTTCGCATCCTCGCCGTACAGTTTCATCGTGTCTTCCGTTTCATCCGAAAGGTCCATTAACTCTGGCACCGACGTTTGCATACGATAGGCCATCTCGTGCTGTTTGATTCGCGCTAAAATTTCAGGGTCGCCGAATTGTTGATGCTGATTGGCGTTGATCGCTGCCAGGGCATCCAATTGATCGCGTCGATCGGAACGAGAAACACCCTCGGGGTTACTCAAGTACAAAACTGGATCACCAATACTCCGTAACAAGATCCCTTGATGCTCAGACGGCAAAAAACCTGGTCCCCATAAACGATTGAACAAACTTTGCTCGGCATAGTGGGTCCGCGCATGCATCACTACGTAGTGCGGCAAGTTCTCGTTCATGCTGCCAAGTCCGTAGCTCAACCAAGCTCCGAGGCTGGGGCGGCCAGGTACTTGGCTGCCGGTTTGAATATAAGTGATCGCGGGGTCGTGATTGATCGCCTCCGTAAACGTCGAATGGACAACACACAATTCCTTGGCGACCTTCGCGGTGTGTGGCAATAACTCGCTAACCCAGACGCCTTCGGCGTTGTTGTCGTACTTCGTGAATTTGTACTTGCTCGGGCAGATCGGCAAGCCGTTGGATTGGTTAGACGACATGCCCGTTAGCCGCTGCCCACCTCGAATCGAATCGGGCAACTGCGTGTTGAACTGTTCTACCAATTTCGGCTTGTAGTCCCACATATCCAAGTGACTGGGGCCACCGCTCATGAACAGGTAAATGACTCGTTTCGCTGAAGCCTTGTGATGAAGGCCATCGGATTTTCGATCATCACGACGCCTTTGGCTTCCGAAAGATTGTGCCGGATTCATCAGCCCCGCCAAGGCGGCCGTTCCGACGCCCAACGCTGCGCTGCCGAACAACTGACGACGCGTTTGTAAAAGTTCGAATTCGCGAATCGGGTTACTTTCGTAATTCATGGATTTATATACTTCAAAAAAACTAGCGATTAATCGTGAAAAACGTCTCATCGAGGTCAGGCCCTCTTACCCGACATTAGTACTGTCCACCAACGAGCACTAGTGCAGCATAATGGACACATCACTTGCCAGCACCGTAACGCAAACCTGTGTCCAAGCTGCCAACTCGGTTGCCGACAGACTTTCGTCTCGCGTGGCCTCACCCGTCGAGAGCAGGGCGACCGCGTCGGGCTCCGCATTTTGGTAACGAATCAACATCTTCTCAAGCAACGATTCGCAAGCCGTCCGTTCGGCCTCATTGGGCGAGCGCGACGCTAACAAAGTAAACATCAATGTAAAACGATTCTCTGTTGAATCCGCCTCTCTCAAGAGTCGTTCGGCAAATTTCCGCCCCATCTCAATCCGTTGCGTTTCGTTGAACAGTCCGAGCGACTGAAGTGACGTACTCGTCCTGGATCGGCGAACGCAACTGGATTCGCGATCGGGCGCATCAAATAGCGTCATCATCGGGTGTGGACTTGTTCGTTTCCAATACGTGTAGAGACTTCGCCGGTAAAGCGTCGCCCCGTGATCCTGAATGTAGTTTCTGGTATTGCTGCCTGGATGAGCGAGAGCCTCCCACATTCCAGGTGGCTGATAAAGCTTCACGCCCTCTCCACCCAAACGCGGGTCCAATAAGTGACTGGCCCAGAGTCCAACGTCTCGGATGACTTCCGCGTCCAATCGATAGCTCGGACCGCGAGCCCAAAGTTTGTTTTCGGGATCATCGAGATCGTCGCGCCAACGAGAGCTTTGTTTGAACGTTTGACTCGAGACCATCAGTCGCAACATACGCTTGAAGTCCCAGCCATTCTCCTGAAGATCCACCGACAGCCAGTCGAGCAACTCAGGGTGCGTCGGTTGTTGGCCTTGCAAACCGAAATCCTCCGGCGTCCGGACCAATCCGCGACCAAAGGCCCGTTGCCAAATCTGATTCACCATCACACGGGACAATAACGGATGTTCACGCGAGGTCAGCCATTGCGCGAGTCCCAAACGGTTCTGAGACGCATCACCTGGCAATTCTCCCATCACCGCAAACACACCGGGTTGTAGTGGTTCACCGACCGGCAAGTCGTATTCGCCTCGATTCAACAAACGTGTCTGGCGAGGATTCGGCAATTCCTTGGCCACCAACGTGGTTGTAAAGGCCGCTTCGGCTCGTTTCAAATCCAAGAGTAACCCCAGCGTTTCTTCGCGATCAACGACCATCGAGTCAATCAAGTAGAGCATTTGTTCCGTGGCGTCCAGCGACTGCCAGGCGCGTTCAAGATCGTTTGAGTTCGCCGCTAATTTTTGATAAGGACCTTGAATCGACAACTCCGGGGCCACCTTGGCGCCTTGACCGCTCAACTTCAACTCAATCACTTGAGGTCCCTTGGCGAATTCAATTGGAACCCATTCGTATCTCCCATTGATTTGGTGGCGATCCTGAACCGAAACATCTACTTCGTTTATACGGAGCTGAGTCATGCCTTTCGCTGCGAATGACAGCCAAATGCGCTGTTGAGAGCCTGACTCGAATTGCCAACGAAGCCAAACCGCCTCTTCTTTTTCCAACGCCGTTTTGTCTTTGTTAGACTCGCGAAAACTGGGAAGTGTTTGCCATTCCAGCGTTTCTGTGCGATCGATATTGGCGGGATGCAGGAGGCTGATCATTGGTTCTGAAAACGTGGCGGTCCGTTCAGACCATTGTGCGATTTGCGCCGAGTCACCTTGGACTGTTAGAAATTTTCTGCGGGCGACGTCCAGTGCCGCATCTTGGCGTTGTTGAAGGTGACGCCACTCGTTCCAAGCGTTTTCGTCAGTCGGAACACGAACCGTATTGCCGTAAGTATACGAATTGCCATCGAGAGCCGTTTCGGCAGTGTTGTTGAAAAAGGCGAGCAAGCTGTAATATTCGGTTTGCGTGATCGGGTCGTACTTGTGCGTGTGACAACGAGCACAAACCAGACTCATGCCCAACATCACTGTTCCGAAAGTCTCGACCCGGTCGAAATTGTTTTTTGCTTGAAACTCATCTTCGATCGCGCCCCCCTCACCGGTACTTGGGTTCAGTCGAACGAAACCAGTCGCGATTTGTTGATCGAGCGTCGGGCTTTCCAAAAGATCGCCGGCAAGTTGCCAAGTAACGAATTCATCGAGTGGCAAATTCTGGTTGAAAGCTCGCACCACCCAGTCGCGATAGGGAAAGATCCCGCGGCGATTATCCAAATGCAAACCGTGCGTGTCTCCATAGCGAACCGCATCGAGCCAAAAGCGTGCCTGATGCTCGCCAAACCGTGGACTTGCGAACAGCTCATCGAGTAGTTGCTCGTAGGCCGCATCCGGGTTTTCGTTTTCGATAAAACGACGGAGTTGCTCGGGTTCAGGTGGTAGGCCGGTTAGGACAAGGGCCGCCCGCCGCGCAAGGACATCGCGAGCCGCCGGCTCGGCAAATGCCATTCCTTTTTCTTCGAGTTTCGATTCAACGAAGGCGTCAATCACGTTGTTGGCTTCGAGGTCCCTACCCTTCAGCGATTTTTTCTCTGGAGGCACAAACGCCCAATGTTTCGCATAAACGCCACCTTGTTTCACCCAACGAGCAAGTAGTTCTCGCTCCCCGTCAGTCAAAGGCTTTTCTGCGTCTACTGGCGGCATGGGATCCTCGGCGTCGCTGATGCGATCGAGTAGGACACTGGCACTTGCGTCCGTTGGATCGATGGCGCGATAGCCACCGAGGTCGGCCGTGGCACCCTCGTACGAGTCGAGCCGCACGATATCCTCCTCATGCGAGTCCGGCCCGTGACATACAAAGCACTTGTTCGAAAGGACCGGCAAGATGTCCCGTGAAAAGCTGAACTCCTGGCACGACCCGACGTCCACGACGGTGAAAATTGCCAGACCTAAAATCGCAAAAGAGAAGACGCGGATTGAGATTGGATTTGTCATAACGCTTAAAGTGAAACAATGAATCTGACTTTGGGCCGTTTTCGACCAAACACTATTATGCCACGAAACGCTCCAACACGCATGTCAGGTTTCGAACCAGACAAAAGTACCCTCTTAATAAGGGCTCAAAAAAATCGCCTATTAGACTTTTGAGGGGAATATTCAACTGGATATTGACGACCTGACCTCTTTAAACTTAAATCCTCGTTTCCCCTTTTCTAATTACGCAAAAAAAATTCGTGGCTGTACTGATCCAAATTCGCGACGCGCACAAGAGCT
>JAHEAM010000101.1 GCA_024642765.1 Planctomycetaceae bacterium | reverse complement strand
ACGCTCGAGGGCCTTGGCAAAAGCCGTGACCTGTTGTGAAAGATCCTTAGAATATGGATTGAGCCAATGATGGTCTAGGGTAACAGCAACGCACGCATAGCCAATCTCCGCAAGCACCTCAATGGCTGTGAGTGGATCATGATGCGCCAGTCCATTGGAGTTGTAGCCAAGTAGCATATGAAACGCATCTGAAAAATTGAGTCATGAAATAGCCTGCACCATCGTACCGAATTGCGAGCAGCCATCCAACAGGCCCGGCTTGGTGGCGGTTTCAAGTCAGTGGTCGAAGTCTCGAGAGCAACACCGAAATGGGGTATAACGCGATTACTAGGCAGGCGAACTGAATTGAACCGTTGCCAAAACCCAATGCGAGTGCCGTATCGAGGACGATGATACCCTTGAGTCCCGTCACGACTAGTTTTTGAATCGATTTATTGGCGCCTTTCGCAGTAAACATTTTCAGCGCGTGATATGTGAAAACTACTGCTGTCCAAACAATCAGGTATTGAAACGCAACTTGATTTTTTAATCCAAATGCCACGTCAACAATTTTTTGCCAAGTTGGCAGCAAGAAATATGAAACAAATGCGACCATTGCTAAGAGTTGGCCCACAACAATAGAACCAGTGAGTCGTTCAGACGATTCGCGTTTCGCGATCAGTGTGATTCCCGTTACGTAAACTGCGAGCGTGGCTGCCAATATCAATACTGGCCACGGCAGACCTGCCGCTGTCGGAAACTTGTTTTCGATTGCCGACGCGCCCAAACAAAAGTTCCCGGCGCGACACAGTCCCATCAATATGGGTGCGATGACCGTGCGTTTCCACAAGACGTCGTATCCGACAATCAACGCTGCTGTTGTCGCCGCTATACACGTCGTCAGCATCGACGAACGCTGCTCAGAGGCAAGTCGCCAGTCCAACCACAGGCTTAATAGCAGAGCTGACACAATCAAAGTGATCGCCAAGAAAACGGCTTGATTTCTGCTAATACTTCCGCTTGGGATTGGGCGATGGGGTCGTTCGACTTCGTCGAGCTTGTAGTCGTACCAGTCGTTCAAGACCATGCCGGCCGAAAACAGGCACAACGAAATCGCGAGCAATGTGATGAGTTGAGATATTGGTGTCCACGTCCCATTGGCGACGAGCGCGGCGGCTAAAATATTGCTGATGGCCGATGGCCAATTTGCAATTCGGACGAGTCGCAACCAAGCCAACATCGAAGGTTCAGGATGACGGTCAATTGCGGATTTTTGCATGGATTTTGATTTTCGAAGGCTGTTGCGGATTTGATTCGTCGACCAATTGTCTCTGGCGCAATTGAAATCTGCAAGCGCTAGGCTGCCAAGCGTCCTTCCTATTGCTGTACATCGTAAGACAAGAAAGTTTAGTGTCCGAATCTCGAGCGTGGCTTGAATTTTTCCTTCGGCAAACCTGGGGAAGTTGTAATAAAAAAACCCGCAGTTGGATCGGATCCAATGCGGGTTCTTACCCCCCCGGGTTTATTCATGAGCTTGCATGCCAATTTTTTTCGGCTCAAGCAAAATCGTTGACGATTGATCTTGGTTTTCGTTTTGGCAAACAGACAATTCGAATGCAATGCTTATCGGCAGCGTCATCCGAAACCATTGGTCAAAAAATGCCCGCAAGCATTGAATAGGCAAAATGGTTCATTTATTCCTTTAAATCGCATTTTGCCGATTACAAAGTTAATATCGCTCCCTCCGACCGCCGAAACAAGGAGATGACCATGTTTATCTTGGCTCAAGTCGCCTTTGTTTTGAATTCTGTTGAGTGAAATTTATGGCCTTGCAAGCAAATGACACGCGTCGATTGCATCGTCTCCCAATATTGTCGAATGCTATCATCGTTCCGACAGCATTGGGGGGAGCCGTTTTCCTTTTGCTCATTGCGTTGATTGATAGCCGCGTGATTGAGTCAACATTGTGTGACCGTTATTTGGTGGGGCATCCCATCGCCCGCATCACGACTTGCTTGTTTTGTATTGGTATGGTGCATCTTTTTGCCAATTGGCGAAGTCAAAGAAAACAAAGTCGAGGGGTTGATGCAATCCAACTTAATCATTTACGCATCCAGAATGCGAAAACGAACCAACCGGTCCTAGACTTAGACGATGTACACGAACATGACGACGTGACGCTGGCAAAAAAATATTTGCAAGGCCTTTCGGCGACACCGAATGCAACTCACGGGCATTTACTATTTCGGCGTTTGGTTTCGATATTAAATTTTATTCGCCGCAATCAAGCGACATCAGCAGTTGAGGCAGAACTCAAGTATCAATCTGAGGTTGACGCTGATGAGCAGTATCAATCGAACGCTTTCGTTCGAATTCTGATTTGGGCCACACCAATGTTGGGTTTCTTAGGAACTGTCATAGGTATTTCGCAAGCCCTTGGACAATTGAACGTCGGCCCCGACAATGATCTTCAGGGCATGATGGCTGGGTTGCAGAGCAATTTGTATGTCGCGTTTGATACAACGGCGCAGGCTCTCGTCCTTTCAATCGTTATGATGTTTGGAATGTTTTTCCTGGAACGCGAACAAAAACAGCTTCTGCAAACAGTCGATGCGGAGGCCATGGAACAGATCGAAAGCATTTTCGAATTTTCCAAAGAAGAGTCCAATGTTGAAAATCTGACTGCGACTAAGGCGGTAAATCATGTGGGCAGGAAAATGTTGGCTGCAACGCGGGCTGCTGTTGGGGAACACACACGAATTTGGCGCAAAACAATTGAATCTGCAGAACACGCTTGGGTGACGGCCAACCGAGACGTAGCGGAGCGCAGTCAAGTTGAAATTACCTCGGCCTTAAAGGCGGCGTTGTCGGATTTGAGCCAAGGTCTCGATCAGTCAATTCGCAACGCTGACGAAAGCATGTCTACTCGCTGGGGCCAATGGCAAACGATGCTCAGCGAAAACAGTCGCAGTCTGGACAAGCTTCAGGAACATAATCAAACTCAAGTCAAAATGTTGGCTGACGCAATCGAGCAGCTCACAAAAATGGCAGAGAAACAATCTGCATTGCCGCTAGACGAAGGGTTGGCCGAGATCGTTTCTGCCGTTCGTTTGCTAAAAGAAGAAATCTTGTCGATTCGGGAAACGACCCTAAAAGAGTCCGCTCAATTTCAACTTAAGATTGCCCAACAATCGCGACGCGCCGCATGACACGCAAGTCCAAGCGGAATACTCCGAGTGTTTCGCTTTTCCCCTTTTTGACTGTTTTGATCAGCACGATGGGCGTGCTCATCATGATGCTCGTGATTGGCGTTCAGTCAGCCCAATCGCGGGCCAAAAAAGAGGCCGCCGCGCAGGAAGAAAAAATAAGCGAGCAAATCGATGAGTTGAAGGCCGGTCGTGAGATGCTACAAATCCGAAGCGAAGGCTGGCTTAGCAAACGCGAAGAGCTTTTAGAGAACTCAATGCGTGTGCGACAGCAACGAGACTTCTTGGTTAGTGAAATAAACCAACTGAAGACCGAGCAGGCCGATTTGGCATCGCAGTTTGCTGCACTCGAGGCGCCTGATGACCTGACACCCGAAGCGCAGTTCGATGACGAGGCGCTGGAAAAAGAAATTCGCGAGCTGGAAGACGAAATTACAACCAAATTAGCGGACGATAGCGGCGCGCCCGTCGTTTACTCGGTTGTTCCTTATGAAGGTGCCGGAGGGACGAGACGCCGTCCAATTTACATCGAGTGCCTAGCCGATCGCATCCTGCTACAGCCGTTGGGTATCGAATTGCGGGACAGCGATTTTCCAGACGAGTTGGCTGCTGGTAACGTGCTCGACGTTGCGTTATCAACGATTCGGCAATATTGGATTGAAAACAAAATGAATGGATCTGAGGGCGATCCCTATCCGTTGTTGATTGTGCGACCTGAGGGAAGTGGCGCCTATTCGCTTGCGCGGCGGGCGATGGTGAATTGGGCGGATGAGTTTGGGTACGAATTAGTCGGCGCTGGATTGAACCTTGATTTCGGTGATGTTGATTCTGAATTGGCTGCTCGAGTGCAATTGGCAGTCGAGATGGCCAGGCGCAACGTCGTCCACACACAACGCCAAAAGCAAAAACTTGCTGAAACCTTTCGGATCCAACAACAATCATCTAGCGGAAACGCAAGCGTTGGACTGCAAGTCGATCGCGTGAACGGTGGATTCAAGCTGCCATCGCAATTGGCCCCGCTCAAAAACAACGATCAATTTACGCAAGTTATCAACGGAACAAATGCCGTCAAGACTTCGGTTTCGGCATCGACAGCTCGCCAACCCACTGATCTCGCAAACGATGGAGCGAGTCTGGCGAATAGTAGACCACCTTCTGCAGTCGCAGGTGCTCGGTCGGAGCAACTTAACAACGACGATTCATTGCCAGGCCAGCTTGGTTCAGCAGTGTCAGGTTCCAAAGCAGTAGACTCGAACGCTTCAACTCAGAGTTCCAATTCGACTCACGATTCTTCAACGGCAGTTATTTCAAAATCGAATAGCGGCGGAAATCTTGCTGCCGGTAACAGTTCTGGCAATAGTTCTTTGGCTGCTGAACGTGGTGAGAACTGGGCAATTCCAACTAGCACTGTCAATAAGACTGCTTATGTTCGGCCGATTCGCGTGTATTGTTCTCAAGATGCTTTGATAGTGGTCCCCGAGTCAATTGAGCAAGAGGAAAGGACTGTCATTCGGCTGGACAATAATGCCTGGCGTGCAGTTGACGAATTGGTTGCTACCGTTCAAAAGCGTATTCAAACTTGGGGACCAGCTCCTGAAAATGGATACTGGAAACCATCAGTCAATTTCCAATTGTTGCCTGGGGGAGAGCCCCACATCCAGGCATTCAAAACAGTGCTCACCGGCAGCGGATTGGATTTGAAAAGCGAATGATGCGCAGACGCAATCGAGAAACTGAAATGAACCAAGGCGAAGATTCGTTCTTGGATGTCATCGCCAATCTTGTTGGAGTTTTGATTATTTTGGTTGCAGTTGTCAGCATGCAAGCCGGAGTTGCGATCACGTCCAAAATGCTTCCGAAATCAAACGACGGAGATCTCAGCAAGCTGCAAAACGAATTTTGGGACGACGAACGAACGACGCTATCTGTCGAAGCCGATTGTGATTCGTTGCAAGGCAATATCGACCAGCAGTCTCAAGAGAATCTTGCGCTCGAACGAATTCGACATGAAATGCTGGTGCAACTGGAAATTGTGCGCAGTCAACTGCTCGAAAAGAAAGCGGAAACACAATCGATTGCATTGGCCGAGGCGGATCGCTTATTCCAACACCGGCAACTTGAGAGAACAGTTGGTCAACTAAAGTCACAGCTTTCTCGAATCGAACAAGACAAGAACATTCGACGTGAACAAATCGTTCATTACCCCACACCAATCGCCAAAACCGTTTTCGCCAACGAAATTCATTTTCAAATCTCAAACCACCAAATCAGTTTCGTGCCGATTGATTCATTGTTGCAAGCCATGAAGTCAACATGGCAAAGCCAATTGTCATCTGGCGAGATTGCAAGCTCCATTGTTGGTACAGTAGGTCCTCAAGAAGGATTTTCAATGCAATACAGTCTCGTTGCTGAAAGAGTGAATCAAGGTGAGCGGACGGGCGTCAATGTACAGTTTGCAGGGTTCGAACTGCTGCCATCTGCAGATTTAAGCGATGAATCGATCGCTGACGCTTTGTCGGCGAATTCTAATTTTCGCACGCGTCTTGACCGGATGGTGCCCGGAAAAACGACCGTCTCCGTTTGGGTATATCCAGAAAGTTACGATGATTTCATGGTCCTAAAGGAATGGCTTCGCAACCAGGGATTCCAAACCGCTGGTTGGCCTTTGGGCACTGGAGGTCGTATTTCGGGAGGGCCGAACGGTCTTCGGACATCGGCTCAATAGCTTCCAAATTGGCAATTCAGAAAATTTTCTTTGGCCAGCAGAAATTTTTTCCGACATGCTTGGTTCTATCGAACTAGGCTTTCATTACGGTTGAGACAATCAGCACTTGGTCGAGTATCAAAATGCGGCGGTCCGAAAATAAAAAACCACGGCAGTTAAATAATGTCGGCCATCTACCTTTGAGAGCCATTGGATGGGCGAATCGTTGGTAGGGCATTACAATCTTTGCTTGTTGCGTTAAGCGAGACGATACGATTTCGCTCGTGACCTTGGCGGGATTCACGGGCAATCAGATTTCGGAATGACCTCCGAAGATCTCTCTTCATTAAAACTTGAACAACACGAACGGTTATGGCTAAAAAAGATCCTAACCGGAATCTTTCGCGCATTGAAATTGTGAGCGCGAGGGGTTCCCAATTTTCGGGATGGGAAGTTCGACTACAACGTCGTGGAAAAAGCGTACACAAATTTTTCAACGATAAAAAATTCGGTGGAGAACGGGGTGCGTACAAGGCGGCAAGCGATTTTCGCGACTCGCTGGAGGCCCGATACAAGTCCTATTCAACCGCTGAATTAGCTAGAAAACCATCGAAGCGAAATACTTCTGGCGTTGTTGGGATCCGCAAACATTGCCAAATCGACAAACGCGGTGGGTACGAATATCACTATGAGTATTGGATTGCCCAATGGACCGATGCCAGCGGGAAAAGAAAGACCAAAGCATTTTCTGTTCACGAATTTGGTGACCAGAAAGCCTTTAAGATGGCCGTTGCCGCTCGCCGCGAAGGTGTTAAACAAGCAGGCCGGTAATTGGGAATTCGTTCCAATTGACCCAACTACAAAAAAACGACGCCAAACTGGGCGTCGTTTTTTTGAGTTATACGAAACATAATATTTCGTTTGAACTTGCTATTTGCCCTTCGGCAGCTGGAACGGTTTTTGTTTGACCGCTTTGGTCACTGCACCGCTGCGAAGGCACCGAGTGCAAACTCGTGCATGTGTGTTTCCGCCGTTCTTGGCAGTGATTTTGACGTTTTGCAAGTTCGGGCGGAATTCGCGCCGAGTCTTACCCGTGATTTTCGTACCGACACCGCCCAAGTACTTGGCCTTGCCACGAGTTTCAATCTTGTTGCCTTTAGCAACGCCCTTACCACAAACTGCACATTCGCGAGCCATGTCGCCATTCCCTTAGAAAACGGGTTATATTCAATTGATAAAAGCAAACTTAGTTGGCTTTTCGTCCTCTCAAAAACAAGTTGCAGAGTATAGCAAATCCAAGCCTAACTGCAACGCCAATGGCGAAAACGCGAGTTTTTCGTTAGGTTTTTCGCAATCGGGCGATTGGAAACACATTCGATTGATGTTGCTGTTTTTTTAGTGCGCAGCGCACATGGACGAATATTTGCGGTGAAATACGCGTTCCATCGCTCACCTTACAGCCTTGTTTTGCGAGACCGGCGTTCATATTGTTCGCCTTTGAGAATTCATTAGTATCGTTGATTTCAGCGGCCTGAAACGAATGGTCCGGACAACAACATTTCGAATTGAGCCCAACGTGGAACCTAATCCTGTTAATCGCCCTGCCCTTTCGCCGATCATTGTGCAACTCAAGAAAGGGGCTGAACGCCGCTTGTTGCGAGGACATGACTGGATCTTTAGTAATGAAATCAAGGCTGGTTCGTTGATGCCTGGGACAGTTCCAGGGCGCTTGTGTCACGTCCAGAGTCATCAAGGCAAGTTTTTGGCGACTGCATATTACAATCCGAAATCGTTAATAGCTGCCCGAGTCGTTTCGCATGAACAACTCAACGTCCTTGACTTGGATTGGGTGTCGCGGCGAATCCAACAAGCTGTTTCGATCCGCGAGATTGCTTACAAACAACCTTTTTATCGGGCCGTGTTTGGCGAGTCAGATGGACTTCCAGGACTTGTGATTGACCGATTCGGAGAGAATTGGGTTGTGCAAATCACAACGGCCGGAATGGAACAACTGCAGAATTTGATACGGGAGGTGCTTCATGAGTCGTATCATCCGCAGAGTATTGTATGGCGTGCCGACGATCGGTTTCGCGAGTTGGAGGGCCTTGAGGTTGCGGCACCTCAAGTCGAAGGCGAGTGCGAGACGGTTACCGAGGTGCGGGAGGGAACACTGGCTTTTGAGACAAGTTTGACGTCTGGACAAAAAACCGGTTGGTTTTTCGACCAACGCGACAATCGGTTTAGGCTTGCCAAATATGCGAAGGGACGCAGTGTGCTTGATGTTTTTTCTTACGCCGGAGCTTGGGCAGTTCATGGCTTGGCCGCGGGCGCAGCGTCGGCAACTTGTATTGATTCCTCGGAAACGGCTTTGGATTTGGTGAAAAAAAACGGACTGAAGAACGGCTTTGAGATCGAGACGATTGCCGGTGACGGATTTGACGAGATGAAAAAGTTGCTGCGCGCCAAACGCCGATTTGACATCGTAATCGTCGACCCGCCAGCATTGATTAAACGCAAGAAAGACCACGATGCGGGTCTTCAGGCCTATTACCAAGTCAATCGTTTGGCGACACAATTGGTCTCGGAATCAGGCGGGTTACTGGTCTCGTGTTCTTGTTCACAGCATCTGACGGAAGACGAATTGTTGGAAACAATTCGCTATGCCAGTATGACCTTCAATCGCTCGGCCCGAGTCTTGGAATTCGGCACACAGTCGCTCGACCACCCTATCCACCCAGCTATGCCCGAAACCAGATACTTGAAGACACTCTTTACTTGGCTCTCGTGATCTGCCCCGGTTGAAATACATATAGCAATTGCAGTAAATGAAAATCCATTCTTCGAAATTCGAATGTGGGGGTTTTGTCGAACACTACATTCCCCACATCATCCCGCTGGAAACGAGCATGATCACCAACACCATCGAGATGATTGTAAGTTGTGCGGGAATTATCTGTGCAAAAAGCCGGTATCTGCCTACTCATTGTTCGCATTAAAATAACAATCAACGGCAAGTGCATAAACTAGGTAAACGGGATTTTCTTTGGGGCTTTTTCTAGCCGTTTGAATCGGAGTTTTTGCGATTGGAAACGGTGATGCTGAAACGTGTATTGGGGACTTGTAAGCCGCGATTGGTGTCGTCGGTGCCCCAAAATTTGAGATTCAATTCTAAGAATACCAAACATGAACAAAGTACCCACGAAATGAGGCTGGCTTTGTGTAACGGGTTTCCTAATGAGGGTCCTTTGTTGGCATTCGTCCTTTGCCAAGGCTCGGCAGGTCTAATCGCCGGGCGTTAAAATGGAACCGAAGAAATCGGCGGATGTGCCTAAGAGTGTTAGGAAATTACAATGTCAGTAGGCTTAAGCGGCGCGTTGATATTTGGCGATTCGTTGGTTGCATTCGGTGATTAGAGTTTTGAATGGTTCGAGCGCGGCGAGGTCTTGTTTGTACTTCTTGAACCAACCGGCGATGATGAGTTGCAAGTTGATTTCTAAAATATCACTAGTTTGTTTGGGCTGCTGAAGCTGGGCCGCGATAATGGCCTGTTTGGCCGCTTCGGCCTGCAGGTGTGAGCGCGGTTCCAGAAAAGAATTGACTAGTTTACCGGCGCGCAAAACCATCCACAGATGCCGACCGTGCGACACGTGGCAGCGCATGACCCCGTTGATTTTCGTTTCGCTTCTTCTCAATCGCCCCAGTTGCCGATCAAGGCGGCGGAGCGAATGCCATTGATTCCGCAGAACGGTGGCGCGCTCGAAGTGTTGACGTGCTGCCGCTTGCAACATTTTGTTTTCGAGTTCGTCGAGCGTTGTCGAGTCGTTTCCGTTTAAGAAATCGAGCGCCCGATCAACATTGGCTCGGTAGCGTTCCGGGGAACAAACGCGAGCGCAGGGACCAGGACAGGTCCCCAGTTCGTAACGAATGCACTGCGCCCGAGGCGTTTCTGCAAACAACAACAACTGACTTGAAAATTCAAATTTCGTTTTGTCTGAGCAATCTCTCAATTCGAAAACGTGGTTCAGTGATTCGATTGAATCTTTCAAGTCGCCAGTTCCGACAATGGGTCCGAAGATATTGCGTGACGAACGCGAAAGTTTCTTGGCAACGAACGCATGTGGCGCAAGCGAGTCGCTCATGCACACGAACGCCGGATGACGCCGCGTCGGTTGACCCTGGCTATTGTACTGTGGCCGCCAACGATGGATGAGTTCTTGTTCACGCAACAGCGCCAACAGTTCGTGAGCGATCGGTTCCCAAACCAACTGACTGGCATCACGCCGGATGCGATGCATTTTGGGGTCGGCGGGTGTTCTTGCAAAATACGACCCGAGTCGATTGCGCAACGATTTCGATTTG
>JAHEAM010000550.1 GCA_024642765.1 Planctomycetaceae bacterium | reverse complement strand
TTGCGAAATTGCTCGATAAAGCTATCGCGGGCGAACGTTTATCAGTTGCCGAGGGACTGGAGCTCATTCAGTGCAACGATTTGCCGACGTTGGGGGCCGCGGCTGATGCTGTTTCGTGTCAAAAGCACCCCGAAAAATATCGCACCTACAACATCGATCGAAACATCAATTACACGAATGTTTGTACGGCGGTTTGCGATTTTTGTGCTTTCTACCGTGGACCGAAGGACCCGGAAGGGTATGTCTTACCGCGTGCGGCGTTGCTTGAGAAAATCGAAGAAACAGTTGCCTTGGGCGGTGAGCAAATTCTTCTTCAAGGCGGCCTTCACCCGAAGTACAAATTGGACTGGTATGAAGAAATGCTGCAGGAAATCAAAGAGCGTTTTCCGCAAGTCAATATTCACGGTTTCAGCCCTCCAGAGATTTATCACTTTTCGAAGCTCAACAAGCTGTCGGTCCGCGAAGTGCTAGAACGTTTGCAAGCTGCAGGAATGGGAAGTTTGCCAGGAGGTGGGGCCGAGATTTTGGTGGACCGTGTTCGCGGCGAGATCACTCGCGGCAAAGTAATGACGGATGATTGGCTGGATGTGATGCGCCAATGGCACCTGTTGGGTGGTCGCAGCAGTGCGACGATGATGTTTGGACATGTCGAGACCTTGGCCGAACGAATCGAGCACTTGGAAAGGTTACGTCAATTGCAGGACGAAACGCGTGGCTTCACAGCGTTCATCTGTTGGACGTTTCAACCAGAAAATACAGAATTGGCCCACATCGGTCCGACGGGTAGTCACGAATATTTGAAAACACTGGCTGTTTCTCGGTTGTTTTTGGATAACTTTGACAACATGCAATCGAGTTGGGTTACCCAAGGCCTCAAGGTTGGGCAAATGGCGTTGCAGTTCGGCGCAAATGATATGGGTAGTCTGATGATCGAAGAAAACGTCGTTGCGGAAGCGGGCACTGTCCATTATCTCACACTCAATGAGATTCGAACCGCTATCAGTGAACTAGGTTTCGAGCCGCGTCAACGCAATGTTCATTATCAGTTGGTTCCCACTGAACTGGAACAACGGGCAATCGCTGCTAATCAAAACTGGACCAACGAACGCCGTAAAACGAAAAAACGATCGTCTGAGGTTTACGAATTGCAGGGATAGTCTTGTCGGAAGTAGTTCGGTCCAAAGCGTTCACTTCAATGTTTCACGCGCGAGTCAAATAAAAAAGGCCAAGGAGAATTACTTCCTCGGCCTAGTCTTTTTGACGCTTATAGTGTGCCGGACCTAGCTTAATTCAAACATCGGCTCGCCGATGTACATCTTCAGCATTTGGCTTTGCACTTTGATTGCTCGAATCAGAATCCAAATTTGTTCAGGATTGAACTGTTTGGGATCGGATTTAGCAAGGCTCTCAAGTTCAAGAGTCATTGCTTCGTGCTGATCATTGGCGGCCTGCAGTCGCAAGTTGACATCATGCCAGTGTGCTTCGAATGTAGAAGGCGATTCTAGCTCATTAGAGTTTTCAACTGATGTCAACAACAGCGTAGTCAATCGCGCAGTCTCAGTAGCACCAAGGCCAGGCGATTTCTGCTCAATCAATTGAGCAATTTTGGAACAATTCATAGTGGGTCTCCAGACATAGGTTTATTGGCGGACGCTCGCCGGCGAAGCGAGTCGATCGCAATCTACTGAATCGGCGAGAATTCAGCAGACGCAAATCGAAGTCCGAATCTTTTTTGTTTGTTGGTCAAACCGGCGTGTGACCAAGACCAAAAAATCTAGGTTTGGAAGGTGGTAAGGTGCCCAAAAAAAAAGAATTTCTTGAAAAAATATGCAAGATGTTTCACTTTCTCAAAAAGCGACAGCAACGAGTTGATTTTCAATAGAAAACAGCCGAATGTATCGGTTTTTCACACGCCAATTCGTCGCCAAAAAGCAACGTGTTTCCATTTGGCAACGTGTGTGGTGACATTATTGTTGGCCGTCGTTTTGTTTCTCGCCGGTGCCTGTTTCGTTGTCTGAACTACTTTCGTCAGATTTCGATTCTAATGACGTGTCAATCGTTTCCTCTTTCGTTTCGCCAGAGTTAGTATCCGATTCCGGATTGGGTTCCGCCGGAGTTTCGTCCACTTTTGGCACGTCATCGTTAATAAGAGTGTCAGCAGTTGGCGGATTGTCACTCGGAATATTTTCGGGAGAGTCTTGCGGCTCAACAGGTGTTACCAGTGAATCGCGTTTTACCCTGAGTTGTCCAAGGTTGGTGGCCGAGATAACGTAATACCAAGCGCCGAAGCGTTGGTTGAGAATGTCAACTTGTTTCTGAGAATCGGCTACTTCCTTTTCAAATACCTCCAGATTTTTGGCGTAGCGACTCGAATCGATTTCGAATTGGGTCTTGGCTTGTTCGTATTCCGCAAGCTTCACATCGTATTCGATGAATTTTTCGTCGCGTTGAGGTTCCTCGAGGACTTGATTCTCGGCGTTAGCGACGTCTAAATTCTCTGGCTCCTTGTTTTCATCGCTAGGCGCTTCTAGGTCCTCTGCTTTGACTTTAGGTGGTTCGTAGCCAACTGGTTTCTGTGGCGGGGTCGGATCGATAGGCTGCACGGGTTTGCCGTCGCCGACTTGGCTCGGGTCAAGGGTCACGCGGATCATCACGTAGCGGTTCTTCGCGTCGCCAAGTGCCGCGTCGTTATTTAGTTCGTCAGTTTTTGAGTCGTTATCAGTGGGATTCGTTGAGGCACTGGGGGTTCCAGTTCCAATCTCCAAAAAGTTTCGATC
>JAHEAM010000549.1 GCA_024642765.1 Planctomycetaceae bacterium | reverse complement strand
CACGGAACTCAATCTACTGCTCGGAAATGCTGATCGAGCTCTAGCGGTGCCAATGGTCGACAATGAAAACATCGCGCTGGCTCTCGAGGGCGCCCGGCAACCACGTTTGCGTGTCACCGACGTATCAACCGCAACGAACCAGCCGGTCGGAGCATTGGCCCAAAAGGGCGTGTTGCTTAGCATTCTAATGACGGCCTTGGTCGTCGGTTGGGCGCTGACATTAGGCGTGAATCCAGCAGGCTTCGACACAGGATTTGGCAAAGAAAATTCAATCGAAAAAGCATTAAACCTACCGGTTGTCGCCGAAATGCGACCACTTGGCAAGAATATCCAGCTCAACAAAGACGTCGAATCGCGGCAACGCGTTGTGCGGATGAGCGAACTGGTTTTGCTCGGCACTTTCCTCTTGTTTGTCGCATTGTTTGCATTGAATGCCGAAATTCGAGAGGCAATTTTGACGAATCCATTGCACGCCTTTAGTCGCGTCATCTGGTCGCTAGTTCATTAACAAACTGATTTTTCCCCCAAGAAAATTACGCTATGTACGAGCAACTTTTCCAACTTAAAAAGCAACCGTTTTCCGTTAGTCCGAAATCGGCGCACTATTTTCCATCCAGCGCTATGCAAACGGCACTCGCTCAATCGAAGATGGCGATTGACCGAGCAAGCGGACCAAGCATTTGCATCGGCGGGGCCGGATTGGGAAAAACTCTCTTGCTGGAAATGCTGGCGGAAGACTACCAAGACCACTTTCGCGTAGCGCGGATTCCTTGCTCGAAGTTGAGTGCTCGAATCGATTTGTTACAGTCGATTTTGTTTGCGCTTGAGCAACCGTATCGCGACATGTCCGAAAGCGAATTGCGATTGGTGCTAACGGATTACTTGAAACCGAATGCTGATTGCCCAAACGGAATTTTGGTGTTGGTCGATGACGCTCATTGGTTGAACTCCAATTTGCTTGACGAACTGAGGTTATTGAGCTCCATTTGTCATGATGGCGAACACCGCTGCCATTTGGTAATGACTGGAAATCGAAAGTTCGAAGAAGCACTTGCGGACCCCCAAAACGACTCGTTGAATCAAAAAATCGCGTCGCGATCAGTACTAGTTAACTTGACCGGCACCGAAACCAAAGAGTATGTGCGAATCCATCTGCGTCGTGCCGGCGGCGGCAATCGACAGTTTTTTACTGACGACTCATTGGAAAACATCTTTGATCTGACGCATGGTGTTCCACGCATGATCAATCAGCTTTGCGACCAAAGTCTGGTGCTCTGCGCGATCAATGGTTATTCCATTGTTGATGACCAAGTCCTCAACCAGGCCTGGCAAGAAGTTCAGCAATTCCCATCCCTTTGGAACACAACCACGCCGACCGCTGCCAGTGGCCAAATGCAAGAAAACGATGGCGATTGGTCGGTAATCGAATACGGCCTGCTTGATTGTGACCAAGAGGCTGAACCAATGCCTGAAGGTCTCAGCAACTCACCCGCCTTACAAATCACTGAACAATCGTTACCACCTAACGAGACCGCGGACGAAACATCACCATTCATGATGGCAGCCGAAGACGAGCCTTCGAGTATTTCGGAGGAGCTAAGGCTGCGGCAAAGCGCTGAAACGACAACTGGAACTGAGAATTTGCGATACCGAAAATCGGTAGTTGATGCCATAGCAGCCGATTCGCCAATAATGCCTGAGCGAACTACGCATGCGGAAGATCATCGTGAATCCAAACCAATGGTCGCGCCCAATGAATCCACCCTAGCAACTCCAACATCTCGGCCGTTAGCGATCAATCCTTTCGAGGAAACATTTCACGAAACCGAGTCAGTTGACTCGGTCATACGTAGCGTTTCCACGAAGCACAATTTGGCAGCTACGCTATTAACGCGTGACGACATCGACACAAGCACTCGTGCCGAAACAGTACAAGAGACGAGTGGCCTGCGAACACGTATGCCTGTCGCTGAGACCAAAATCAGCAACCCGCCATATCAGTTTGAAGCAAACATGTTCGCCGATTCGCCTTTTCAAACTCGCCACTTTGAGTTATCCGCTGAAGCGCCTTCGTTCTCGGCTGCCGGAATCGAATCGTATATTGCCTCGATCGAGCAACGTAAACCGCGCTCACCACAGGCAGCTGTTACGGGCCCAAATGAAATAGGTCTGTCCGCCACTCAGCGCCAAAAGCCGCAAAAAATCAACTCGTCCGAATTGCAATTGCATTCGGATACACAGCACGATTCTGAAACAGCAGGCCACAATCCCCTTTCTGACGACAAAGACATGCTCGTCATTAACCACTCGCTGCAGGCCCATACGGAGATCAAGAGCTGCGACCAATCTTGCAAAGATTGCGGCTCAGCCACTCCAATTGGAAAGGGAAAGGCCGTGATGATGGACTATCGTCAACTTTTTGAACAGCTGCGACAAAAGCAATCTTGATGAAAAGAATCTTGTCAGCTTGAGCTTTGAATTTCATCCTCACCGCTCGAAAATTCAACCCGTTCTAACGACGACTCGGACCAACCATGGACAGTTCTTACCGAAAATTCAACCAATCTGCCTCGAAAATTGAGGCCAGATCGCTCGAGGGCGGTATGCGAGCAACCAATGACGTCGATGGACTATTGATTCTGGAATTCCCTGATTTGGATGGCAATTTCAGCTCACATCTCGACCAAGAACCGGAAACAAAACTGCCGCCGAGCCCAAAATCTCATAAAAAACAATCCATTGAAAAAGAACTCAAACACTCGGAGCCTTTGAGTTTTGATGACCTGGACACC
>JAHEAM010000548.1 GCA_024642765.1 Planctomycetaceae bacterium | reverse complement strand
GATTTTATTAGTATCGTGCGCAACCATCGGATTAGCTTGCCGAGTGAAGTTTCCTTGTTGATCAAAGTCCTAGTGACTCTGGAGGGCACAGGACGCAAACTGAACCCCGAATTTAGTTTGTTAGAAATCATGCGACCCCATCAACGAATGATGATGCTCAAGCGAATGTCGCCGACGCGGCAACTGCGCAAGGCAAGGTACTTTTACATGCAACTTGAACAACTCGCCGAACGCATGCCGCAGCGTTTAGGCAATATTCTGGAACAAGTCCAATCGGGTCGTTTCGATATTCACCTTGATCACCGTCGCCTAGGTCCGTCTGTAAATCGTTTGGTGGTAGGCATGATTACAAGCGCTTTATTTCTAGGCTCGTCGCTCATGCTCAGTTACAAGGTTCCGCCACTTTGGTTTGCTGAGCAAGGTCCGTGGGGAATCCACGATCTGTCGTTAATGGGACTGACCGGCTGTATGGTGTCAATATTGATCGGATTCCGATTGCTGTGGGCAATCCGAAAATCGGGGAATTTGGATCAAAAGGAATGAGGCAGCGTTGGTCTCGAAGATGGCATTTGGCAGTCGTATTACGCCGCTTTACTTTCATATTCGACGGTTTCGGGCCCCGTTTCGATTTCCTTTTTGGGAGAGACTTGTTCGAGAACCAGTTCAATTCGTTCGTTTAGGAGGTCCAATTGGTCAAGAACTTGACTTTGTTCCTTAAGCAAACTGCGAATAAAGTTGAAATCCGTCATGGATCGGCTTTCTTTCGATGGCTTTAACAGGGCCTCCTGGAGTGGATGCCTCCTTGGATACTTTGGTTTTTCGTCGGTTTCCAAGCTGATAAAAGATCTTGGTCCGAATTTAGCGGGTCGATTGGACTAGCAAAAATGATGGGGTTATCAGGGGCATTTGGGATTTACGGAAAGTGCCGCCTCAAAAATCCTTTCACCCTGGACAAAAAGCTGCCGATTCTGCTACCATATTGGCATCGATCGCACAAAAAATGCCCTTTTCGATATTAAACGCCGATGAAGTTCATAGGTGTTTCGGGGCGTCGTGGTCGTCTTCGCGTCTAACCGGGGCAAATCGTTCCTTTGTTCGTTTCAAAAGGAGGTCTTAGCATGGCGTTATGGCAGTTGGTTTTGGAGGAAAAATGGTAAAACTTCTCGTTCGTGAAAAAGAGTCAATTCAAGAAGCAGTTCGTCGATTCCGAAAATTAGTCGAACGAAGCGGAATCAAAAAAGAAATGCGCCGCCGCGAACATTACGAAAAACCAAGTGAAATCAATCGCCGTGCCCGACTCCGCGCCGAACGCCGCAACAAACACGCTCGTACAAAACCTGTCTAAGTACGATTCTGCAGTAGCGAAACTTTATTACTGCATCAAAATATATTCTGTGCAGCGCGCGTGCCCCTTTTGGGACGAGCCTCTTTGAGCAGCCGGACGAAACGAATAAGGCCATGAACACAAAAATGTTCATGGCCTTTTATTGTTTTTCTTAGGGCATTTTGTAACTCAACAAATTCTCTACTCGACCATCGACTCCATCGCATTTTGAACGATGATCGGGCGGCGCTGAAATTTCGGTTGACGCGGACGTGCCGTAGTGAATTCGCTGTTTGTTGTGGGCTGGGTGGCGATTGATTGGCCTGTTTGTTCCGCCCGCAAAAAATGTTGCGTCAACGTTCGGACTTGGTTGCTCGTCAATAGATCACAATCGACCAAAAGCGACTCTATCGTTGGAACCATGAGTTCTTGGGCTTGTCTTAACTCACGCGAGGAATTCGCATCCAAGATTCCCAATCGGGCACCGACGTCTAAGAAATTCGCATTGGATTCCAATTGCATCGCATCATAAACCTGAACTACTTGGCGAATCGTCATGGCGTTGATTTGCAGGGCAACCGAACTCAGTGCGGGGGCCGACTGTTGTTGGATTTTTACCAACCCGCAAAACTGGTCGCATGTCAGTACGCCTTGCTCAACCAGAAAAAGTCCAAATCGCAGGTTCATAAAACCACTTCCATTAATAACACGGATGCTCCATTAGATCATTGATCGGACGACAACCGTGTCAAACACATTAAAACTGCTGCGACTCTAACGAATCCGATTGTTCCGGTTGTACAAATTTGGCGGGCAGATACTAAAGTCGCGGTCATGTTCGGCCACGGGCCGGCAATAGTTCGGTTTTCTAACGATTATTTCAGTTAAATAAAAACGGATACCATCCAAATTTTAGGTTCCCATAGGATTTGCCAACCTATAGTTGCGAAAACGCATTTTAAATTGCATTCGACGAGTGTCCATGCAAGCGGACGAAAAACCAGCACAAGAGGGTCTTGGCCTCACTTGGTGCTGCGGGCAGAAACATCACACATCTTGCTCAGCGGTTTTCGAAATTTGTTACGCAAAAGTCAAAGGCTCAAAGATGAAAAAATTTGAACGTAAAACAAACTACATTGATGGCAGTGTCCAAGGCGCACTTGTAAAACGCATTTTGATACATTGGCTTGCCTTCTTCGGAATCACAGCCGTTTCGTTCATAATACTGCACTCGCTTTTGGGTAATCCCGATCTGCCGATGTTGGAACGCATTTCCGGAACGATTTCGGAATTTTCGTTGCTTGGCATATTAATGTTGGCGATCTTGCCAGCTTTCGTTTTGGACACCATTCGATTCAGCAATCGATTTGTTGGACCCGTCATGCGCCTTCGACGCGCGATGCGTGAATTGAATGAAATGGGCCATGTTGATCCACTCTTCTTTCGCGGCGACGACTTCTGGTTGGAAGT
>JAHEAM010000100.1 GCA_024642765.1 Planctomycetaceae bacterium | reverse complement strand
ACAATCGCCCATGATCCGCGGGGCGAAAATACGAGAAATTTGTTCGCTTGCCGTCACGGACCCAGCCACCGCGTGTGTGGATTCCTGTTACCAACCCATTCACTGGCGGAAAACGATGAAAACACATTGCCTTTTATCATTGGTGTTGCTTTGGGTTGTCAGCCAATTTGGGGCCAAACTGGCTGCCCAAGAGACATGCCAAACGGCAAACGAAATCAAACAAAAAATTGCCAGCGAAATCAAAGATGCCGGCTTGGATGGCAATTGGAAAGTGGAAGCGACAGAATTCCAAGGTCATGCCGCTCCTGCGAACAGTGGTGCACACCAGTCGCTTATAATTGAAGAGGGTGTCATGAAAACGTTTGAAAACGGCGAATCCATTCCCCACTTTTCCAATTTGCGATTGGTGTTGGGAGCCAAACTGTCGGCTGGCAAATCGGAATTTGATATAGTTCGCGGAGTTGGATAACGAGTGGAGGCGTTGCCCTGGGTGCGTCAGTTCGATGGCGATAAATTAAATATTGGCGATGCCAATGATCGATCTGGATCGCGATCCCAATGAACTCCTTGCACGCCCCAAATCGTTTGACTCCGCAGTCGAATTGATAATGGTTATGAAATTATCTCGGTCGGACGAGAAATAAGGCCTGCGAGCGACATTGCGTTCAGGCAAACGCGTTGCATCGGTTTGTTTGGACGCCAAAATATTGAGAATTAGATTAGACCTCCGGAACAAACAACCTGCTTGGACGGACTGCCCAGACGTGTTTGTGTTTTTGAATTTGCTTTTTTATGACTTCAATTGGGCTGGTTTGGTTGAGGCTTGTGCGCATGGCCTTCGACGATTTCTCCGACCGGGATCTCTGTTTCTTCAGAAGAAGATTCAAAGGTCTGAATAACAAAGCTTCGTTTTATCCAATGAACAAAACGGGCTTTGTACCAAGTTCTGCAGCGCGGAATGAGAAGGGAAATGCCAAGCATATCGGTGATGATCCCGGGCGTTATCAAGAGTGCCCCTGCCAACATGATCATCGCACCGTCCGAAAAAAGTTCGCTCGGCATTTGATTCTGGCTGACGCGAGAACGACTCGTCATAAGCAGCCAATGCCATTGCCGTCGCGCCAGCCAAGCTCCAGCCACTCCCGTCACAACGACTAACGCAATCGTCGGCAGCAATGTCATGTATTTATAGATCATCAACAACAGCACCAAGTCTGCCATTGGAATCAGAATGAACAACAAAAGCAATTGCGCAAACATTAGAGATTTGCTTCGCTTTCATTAGGTGACGAATCCGCAGTCGACGGCACCGCAGAATTTGACGGTGAACGAAACCAACCTGTGACGCCACGCCAGGCCTTAGTTAACAATGTTCCATTCAATAAATCCTCGGTGATGGTGGGGCGTGCGCTCGAAAAATTGAACCACATCGCATCGAAATAAGGTCTACTGGAATCTGCGAGCGATTGATAAAAACCCCTTTCGTGGATCGAACTCAGCGACTTTCGATAATGCTCGATGATATGGGCATCAAACATATTGCCGCTGACGCGAACCGTTGTCAAAGCTCCGTTGACAACAGTACCCAATTGATTCAATGAGTACAAACTCATCGCCGCACCGACTTGAAAGACATCGATAGCATTTTCGTTTGCCGTTTTTTGGATATCGCCCCAGATTCGCTCAAGCTCTTTTTGCGGTAACAGTTTCGTTGGGTCAATGTTTCTCAATGACTCTTGAGTGTCGGCTACTGTCTTCTTCAAACCATCGACGCTCAATGGGGGTTGATCGAAAACCGAAGCTGTTCGGCCTGTTGTGTCGCTGATAGATGACAGCAGGTCGGCGGTACTATCAATTGTCGAGTCTTCTGCAATGACACCTTGCTTCTTCAATTCAATGCTTAGTTCCTTCAGAAACGAATTGGAGCCATAGGCCAGGTCGCTGACAATCGCAAGCACTGTCAGAGGCGATACGTGCAGAGTCGCCAGTCCAGCTAGTTCTATAAAATTGCTTACCGCTTTCTTCGCGACGTAACCCTCAACGTTTGTGGAAGATGGTTTTTTTTGTTTGACTCCGCCAATGTCGCTGGAAACGAAATCCAACATTTGCGTGACAAACATTCGGTAGGACTTGCTGTCTTGAAACGCTTGCGGGATCAGCAACGAAGTACTCTCGCGAATCACGCCACCGACCATTGCCGATGTCGTGCGCAACGCGCGTTCCGGAATCGAAAGTCCGAATAACATATGATCGTAAACCTGGGAGATACCTGGAACTCTGTTGGAATTGGTTCCTGGTGGTTCGTTGAGGTTGTCGCTTTGGTTCATTCTGTTGATCTCAATAAAGTCGAACCCTGACCTGTTTCGGTCGGAATACTTGTTTCAAAGTCAATTTCGCATTGCTGCTCTTATTATTGGCATGCAAACTTGCGAACACTACTTGATCGTTTACGAAATCCCGAAAACTTCGGCATATTTTTGTGTTAGTCGTTTGACCAGCGGTTCATGCGACAATTCTGTTCCCGTTGCCGCGCGAATTAGTTCCGCTGGCTCAAGGGTTTGACCGGCACGGTGGATATTCTGATTCAGCCAATTTTTCAGCGGTACAAAATCGCCTTTTGCAAACATTGTATCTAGGTCACCAAGTTGTTGAGTCGCTGCTTCGAAAATTTGGGCTGCATACAAATTTCCAAGTGAATAGGTCGGGAAATACCCGATTAATCCGGCGCTCCAATGAATGTCCTGCATGACGCCTTGCGCGTTATTCTGTGGGGTTACGCCTAAATACTTTTCGTACTTTTCATTCCAAGCGGCAGGCAAATCGGCACAGTCCAATTCGCCATTGATGATAGCAAGTTCCAACTCGAATCGAATTACGATATGCAAGTCGTAAGTGACTTCATCGGCCTCGACACGAATCAGCGATGGACGTACGTCGTTGATCGCTCGATAAAACTCATCAACGCTAATGTCATTCAAGGCGTGTCCAAAACGGGATTGCGCCATCGGGAAAAAATGGTTCCAGAACTGGCGATTGCGCCCAACCAAATTTTCCCAAAGGCGCGATTGCGATTCGTGAACACCTAAACTCGCGAATTTCCCGCTGGGTAATCCATAGTGCTCGCTCCGCAAGCCTTGTTCATAAATTCCATGCCCCGCCTCGTGGAGGATTCCAAAGAACGCCGTGTTGAAGAACACCTCGTCGTATCGTGTTGTGATACGGCAATCATTTGGCCCCATTTCTGTACAAAATGGATGATGAGTGACATCCAAGCGGCCGCGTTGGAAATCGAAGCCGATCTTTTCGGCAGCCATCTTTCCAAACGTGGCTTGATCAGCCGTCGGAAATTGCCTTGACAAAACCGAAACATTGGGTCGGTCTGTCGAGTCACGTATTTTTTGCAATAACGGCACTAGCGAGTCGCACAATGAGCGTAAGACTACCGCAACTTTGCTGGACTGAGCATGCGGTTCGTAATCGTCGAACAATGCGTCGTAACGCGACTCTCCATAGCCGACGGCATCGGCATACTCTCGCTTTAAGTCAAAAATGAGTTTGAGCGTCGGAAGGAATTTTGCGAAATCGTCTGTCTTGCGGGCGTCGACCCAGGTCATTTGTCCTAGGCTGCAGGCGTTCGCCATTCTTTCGACTAGTGAGTGCGGGATCTTGGTTGCCTTGTCGAATTCGCGTTTGAGTTCGTGCACGTTGGCTTGGATATCCGCATCTTGAGAGCACAACCAATCTGAGGAAACGGTTTCTTGTAACAGTCCGCCAAACGCCTTGTCGGTTCGCAAATGGTGCATTTCCCCGGACAAAAAGGTAATCTGTTCGGCTCGGTAATGTGCGGCTTGGGCGGGCATCATTGTCTGTTGGTCCCATTCGAGCAGGGCCAAAGTCGATTGTAGGACTGTAATTTTTCGAGCGTGGTCGCAGATTTTTGTGTAGTTGTTTGTTTGCATGGGTCGTCATGGAGTGCTTGAATAAAGACTCCAAGATAACAAAAGTTTGCGAATAGGAATGGTTGCTTAAGGCATTCGGGGCGTTTTGCAGACAGGCAGACAAAGCCTTCTTATGACATTGCAACTTTTCATCGCACGTATTTGCCTTTAGAATCCTAAGAGTCTTCAAAGCAAACAGATACAAATTTCTCGGAAGGTTCTCGATGTCGGAAACACATGCCTCGAAACAAATCGATCACGTCATGCATGAACACCGGCTGTTTCCGCCGTCAAAGGAATTTTCGAACAAGGCGCGCATTTCGACTGCGGAACAATATCAGGAGATGTACGATCGAGCTAAAAACGACCCCGACGGATTTTGGGGCGAATTGGGCCGGAACGAACTACATTGGTTCAAACCATTCGATTCTGTCTACGAGCGAAACGGTGACGTGGCCACTTGGTTCGGAGGTGGGCAAACCAACTTGTCCTACAATTGCCTCGATGCTCAAATTGCGGGGGGACGCGGTGACCGGATCGCGATCCTTTGGGAGGGTGAACCCGGTGAAACGCTGACGTTGACCTACACTGAATTGCATCGGCAGGTCTGCAAATTCGCAAATGTACTGAAATCGCTGGGCATAAACAAAGGCGACGTTGTTTCGATTTATATGCCAATGACTCCCGAATTAGCGATTGCCATGCTGGCGTGTGCGCGTATCGGTGCGATTCATTCGGTGATCTTCGCTGGATTTAGTGCCGAAGCGATTGCCGATCGTAACCAAGATGCACGGGCAAAAATTCAATTGACTGCCGACGGATTGTGGCGGCGCGGCAAGGTCTTGAAGCTCAAAGATACAGTCGATCAAGCGCTGCTCAAGTCACCGACTGTGCAACACTGTGTTGTCTTGAAACGCATCGACCGCGAGTGTTCAATGCAGGCCGGACGCGATATTTGGTGGCATGAAGCGATGGAGTCTGCGTCGGCCGACTGCCCGGCAACTCCGCTTGATAGTGAAGCGACAAGTTTCATTCTTTATACCTCCGGCTCAACTGGAAAACCCAAAGGCATTCGGCACACCACGGCAGGCTATAACTTGTGGGTCAAGAAGACGTTCGAATGGGTATTCGATCACCGCGACTCCGATATCTTTTGGTGCACGGCCGATTGCGGATGGATCACGGGACATAGCTACGTCGTCTACGGACCGTTATCCAATGGAGCAACGGTGATGATGTATGAAGGTGCTCCGAATTTTCCGGCCGAAGATCGTTTCTGGTCCATCATCGAGCGTCATAAGGTAACGATTTTGTACACTGCACCGACTGCCATTCGAGCGTTTATCAAATGGGGCGATCAGCATGTTGACGCTCACGATCTCAGCAGCCTCCGATTGTTGGGCACAGTCGGTGAAGGCATCAACCCCGAGGCCTGGATGTGGTACCACCGAAAAATTGGCGGCGAGCGTTGTCCAATCGTCGATACGTGGTGGCAAACGGAAACAGGTGGCATTTTAATGAGCCCCTTGCCTGGTGTGACGGCAACAAAGCCGGGTAGTTGCACTCGACCATTGCCGGGCGTAGTGCCCATGATCGTTGACGAAGAACTTCAACCGGTCGAACCCAATCATGGTGGAATGCTGTGTATTTCACAACCTTGGCCAGGAATGTTGCGTGGGATTTGGGGTGATGACGAACGCTTTCACGAACAATATTGGGCGCGAGTCCCGAACAATTATTTAACTGGCGACAACGCTCGCTTGGATCGCGATGGCTACTACTGGATCATGGGTCGTATCGATGACGTAATCAACGTTTCGGGGCATCGCTTGAGCACGATCGAAGTCGAGAGCGCATTGGTTTCGCACCCAATGGTTGCCGAAGCCGCAGCGGTCGGCCGTCCGGACGATATCAAAGGCCAAGCGATCGCTGTCTTTGTATCAATCAAGGGCTCGGGATCTACGGCAGGTCTCGCGGACGAACTCAAGGCCCATGTTCGAAAGGAAATTGGAGCTCTCGCTGTGCCGGACGACATTCGTTTCACAAGCTCGCTCCCCAAGACACGCAGCGGCAAGATCATGCGCCGACTCCTACGCGACATCGCATCCGGCAAAGCCGAGACTTCCCAAGACACCAGTACACTCGAGGATTACACAATCCTCGCCAAGCTACGTAGTGACGAGGAGTAACCATCGGTAATTCTTCGAAAACAAATTTTACTCACTTTTTCTTGTAGAAAACTCTGAGAAGAAATACTGGCAACAACGAAAATGCGGCTACCCCCAGCATGAAAAGCGTTTGGTGTTTGAGTTGCCATTCGAGCATCCACATGAACGATTCTGCCTGGGCGGTTTGTCTCGCGAGATCTGTGTTGGCCTCATTCGCGGTGGCACTTCCTCCGACTGCAAAGTCATGAGCCAATACACTACCACCGCTGGCGACGTGGTAGGCGACCGCCCCTCCTCCAGCTGCCGAATGCCAGCCCAACGCACCGCCACCAACCGCGTCATATCCAATCGCAGCACCGCCAACCGCCAGCATTCCGATTCCACAGCCACCGATTCCAATGACTCCCAAGCCCAAGCCGCCTATTGCGATTCCTCCAAATGCGGCCCCGCCAACAGCAATCAGGCCGCAAGCAATTCCACCCATCGCAAACAGTAAGCCTCTCGCCTGGTCTCCGAATGCGATCCAACCCCAGGCTCGGAGTTTTTTTTGAACTCCATTTTGGTCGGGAGTTGAAACCTGGATATCAATTAGGGGCACACCGAATAACTTCCACGTACTCGTGTAGCGCCGGCCTTCGTAGCGGATCGTTGCGAAACGCCTCTTCATCGCCGTCGGATTTGGATCATCGTCTGGTTTCACGATTTCGCGAATTCGCTTTATCTCGCGTTGAGTCACCAATGAATCTTGCAAAATGAATACGATGAAAGACGTAGAAACGACGGCCATGGCTAGAACGTGCCATAGCCAATGGACCGGGAAATAGACGAGGAGCAAGCTTGCGATCACGATCGCTAGGGTCAAGGCGATGGAAACCTGAAAAACCCGTTTGCCTCGTCGTTCCAGATAGCGGCGTTCGGTCATGGTTGGCGCAAATTGCGGAGGAATCCAGGCACCTAGCCAAGCACCGCCTAGTCCTCCTGCGGCCCCCAGCAGACCGCCCGCCAGACCCGCGCCCACGCCAGTTGTCACGACAGCCTTCGTTGCCGCAGCTGCGGCACCAGACGCAACGCCCTTACCAAGGCTGCTACTTAGGCCAGCGGCTGAGACCGTGCCCGTGGCTTTCAATGCCGTTGCTAGCGCAGCAACTCCCGACATGATCCTGGCCGTTAATACCCGACCTGGCCGACTTCGCACCAACACTTCTTCGACCTTAGTCGCTAAACTCTCTCGCAACAAGTTTCGCCCACGGCTTAATCTCTGTTTCACCGTATCAGTCGAGACGTCCAAAGCCACAGCGACTTCTTCGATCGACTGACTTTCGCGATAAAACAAGACCAACGTTTCGCGATATGTTCCAGGGATGGTTTCGAGAGCGCCCCAAATCAAATCACGTTCTTCTGCTGTGATCGATTCAAAAGCAGGATCTTCTCGATTCGAATCAAGATCAGAACTCAATGACTCGGTCGCATGACGAACTTCTCGACGTAACATTTGGTGTGAACAATTGCGTGCGATACCACACAACCATGGCGCCAACTTGTCAGGGTCCTTCAAATCAAAACGTGAACGCCATGCCTGCCAAAATGTTTCTTGCGTGACCTCTTGACTCCAAGAGAAATTTCCAAGCAAACTGTATGCGACACCTGCAACGACGTTTTGGTACTTGGTGACTACTTTTTCAAACGCAAATTGATCTTCCTTCAAAACACGGCTCCATAAAACTCGGTCGCTCGGTTGAGATGTATTTTCTTGTTTGTTCATCGATTTGCCTCACGTCATTTACGGTAATCACTAGCTATTTCCAGCAAGTGTTCTGAAAAATGAAAAAGGTGACAACATTTTCTTGAAAATAACTCTTTCTCTCCCGAATTGACCTGTGACAAAGTAACAACCCTATTGGCGAGAAATCAAATGGGGCAACCTCTACAATTGGAATCCACTTGGCAACGCCGTGAAATGATTAGTTTCGAAAGGACAGCGATGAAACCATTCACGATCTTCAATATTTTATTTGGTATTGTAACGGCCGGACTTGTTTATTGGGCCTATCGCGAGGTGTTTGACGAACCGGCTGGGCAAATTGAGGTGGGGTCAGACGGCATCCAGTCAATGGATAACGCGAACTCTATTTCCAAAGTGGTCGCTGATTTCAGCGAAGAATCTAAACCAAAATTTTTGGAATCAGCGGAATGTGCTCGTTGTCATTCAAGTTCCCCAAATGCCACTGCGATGCGCGACCAAAACAATCAAACGGTCGCTCCGGTGGACCTTTGGAAAACTTCTATGATGGCCAATTCGTCTCGTGATCCTTTTTGGCGAGCCGTTGTGTCTGCGGAAATTTTTGCAACCCCCAGCGAACAGGCGCACATCGAAGAATTGTGCACTCGCTGCCACGCCCCAATGGCAGCACCGGCGACGGTAAGCCAAAAAGGAGAGTCACTGACCTACCTCAAAAGGAAGAATAATCGTGCTGAGCTCGGAGCAGATGGCGTTTCATGTACCGTTTGCCACCAGATTGACGCGAAAAATTTTGGCCAGGCCGAATCGTTCACTGGGCATTTTGAAATCAATTCGGAACGTAAAATTTTTGGTCCACATGCAAACCCAACGACGATGCCAATGCAACGCTTCGTCAACTACACGCCCACCGAGGGCCAGCATATTATGCAGTCGGCTCTCTGTGCGACTTGCCATACCGTGATCACGCAAAGCGTCGACCAACATGGGAAGCACTCTGATGGATTCTTCCATGAACAAACGCCGTACCTTGAATGGCGCAATTCGGTTTTCAATGATGAAAGTTTACCGAAAGGAAGCGAAGCCAGAAGTTGTCAGAGTTGCCACATACCTCAAACCGACGTCGCCGGAAATGTGTTGAACACTAGGTTAGCGCATAATCCCGGCGGGTTCGATTTTCCGTTTCTCAATCCGAGGCAACCCTTCGCTCGCCACACGTTGGTTGGAGGCAATGCTTTCATGACGCGTATCCTCAAAGACAACGCAAGTGAACTGGGAATCACAGCCGGTGCTGAGTCTTTTGATCGATCGTTAAGCGAGATTAAATCCATGCTGGAATCCCAAACTGCCAAGGTTTTAATTGGCGCAATCCATCAAGTTGGCCATTCGACGAAGCTCCCAGTCAAAATCGAAAATGTTTGTGGACACAAATTCCCGACGGCTTACCCTAGCCGGAGAGCCTGGTTGCACCTAACGATTATCGACGACAATGGCCAGGTTGTTTTCGAATCAGGTGGTTTCGACTCAAGCGGGCGACTTGTCTCGCAAGACGGCAGTGTCTTGCCAAGCGAATTTGCGGGCGGCCCAACGTTGGAGCACTTAACAAACATCAATCAACCAGATCAAGTTCAGGTTTACGAAACGATCATGGCCGACGACTTGGGTGCGGCGACGTTTAGCTTGGTGCGTGCGGCCAGCTATCTCAAGGACAATCGATTGCTTCCAAGGGGTTGGAAGCTTGATCAACCGGATGGAGCAGCGACTCAACCCTACGGAGTCGATGGGGATTCGGATTTTGTAGGTGGCGGCGATGAAGTGCGTTATGAAATCATACTGCCACCTGGGAAGTATGAGGCACACGCAGAATTGCTGTTTCAAGTTATTTCTACACGAAACGCCAACGAACTTTTTCAGTTTCAAACCGACGATGTAATACGCTTTAAGAAGCTTTACGATGCGGCACAAAAAAGACCGGAAGTCATCGACATCTCAATGACGACTTTTGAGGTTGTCTCAGCAAAAACACCGCTCCCCTAGCGTTTCCTTGCGACAACCGATTGGTAATCCCTTCGACCTGTCGGCACAAAAAAATCGACGAACAACCTGTGTGTTGCTCGTCGATTCAACTGTTAAAACAACTTTTATTGGGTGGTTGTTATTGGCCAGAGCCAGAATTGCCTGTTGCGCTGCCGCTGGATTGAGCTGCGGCTGCGTTAATGACGGGTGGTGGTTGCTGAGCAGCGTAGGCCGCATTGATTGCTTCGACACGGCTACCTAAGCCCTTCTGGGCCGAGATTTGTGTTGACGTCACCCGGTTTGCCATTTCGTCGCCATACCAACGCGAAACGACTTCGCGGACGTTATTGACTCTTTGTTCAACTACATCTTGCTCGCGATGATTGCCAACATAAACAACACGTTGGTCGCCAGAAAAATTCATCATAATCGTTGAGATTTTGCGTTCACCGGAGGAGTTCAGTTTTCCTGAATCATCA
>JAHEAM010000099.1 GCA_024642765.1 Planctomycetaceae bacterium | reverse complement strand
TTTCGTCGGCTTCGAGTCGCTGAAGTGTTTCTACGATTTTGTCGTAGCATTCCCAATTCCGCGCGGCGCGACCGATCCCGCCATACACAACGAGGTTCTCGGGGCGTTCGGCAACGTCGGGATCAAGATTATTCATCAGCATCCGCAACGGCGCTTCCGTCAACCAACTTTTGCAAGTCAAATCGCTTCCTTTGGCAGCGCGAATGATTCTCGTTTTTGCCGTAACCGTCATAGATTTGTCCCTTCAACTTTCGCTTCAAGTTTCTTCAATAACGAGGCATCGTCCGGTCAATTTCCTGACTCCAAGCCTCGATGCCACCACTCAGGCTCTGTGCCAATTCAAATCCGCGTGTACGGAGGAATTGAGTCACGCGTAAACTACGAACGCCGTGATGGCAGATGACTACAATTCGCTTGGCTTGCAAGTCGAGCATACTTTCAATCTTCGCGGGAATTTCGTTCATCGGCAAGTGATTTGCGTTTGCTAAATGGCAATATTCGAACTCATTTTTTTCCCGACAATCAAGCAAGAACAAGTCGGTTTGCTGATCCAATAACAACTTCAATTCATTGGGCGAGATTTCGGTTGAAGGTGAGTTCGATGTCATGTGTGTCCAAATTCTCTACGTTGATCAAGTCAAAATGTCGTGGATCACGTTACCGTGCACGTCGGTCAATCGGAAATCGCGGCCTTGGAAGCGGTACGTCAAACGCTTGTGATCGATTCCGAACAAATACAACATCGTGGCGTGAATATCATGGACGTGACATGGATTCTCGACCGCGGCATACCCCAACTCATCGGTGTTGCCATAGCTAATCCCTGGCTTCACGCCACCTCCGGCCATCCACAGCGAATAGCCCTTGATGTGATGGTCGCGTCCGTTGCCTTGAGCCATCGGTGTCCGACCGAACTCGCCGCCCCAGATCACAAGCGTATCCTCTAGCATTCCCTGTTGCTTCAGATCCTGGATAAGGGCCGCCGAAGCTTGATCGACCAACTTGGACGTCACTCCGATACCAGCCTTGATCCCGCCATGATGGTCCCAGCCGCGATGGTAGACTTGCACAAATCGAACTCCGCGTTGCGCCAATCGTCGCGCAAGCAAACAGTTAGCGGCAAACGTACCGTCGCCCCCCTTGGTTCCATACATGTCCAAAATGTGTTGGGGTTCGTCCGAAATATCAACAAGACCCGGCACGGACGTTTGCATTTTGAAAGCCAACTCATATTGCGAGATCCGGCTCATCAATTCCGGATCATGAAGCCGTTCGTTGGCGAGTGTGTTCAATTTCCGCGTCGTTTCAATCACATCGCGTTGGCGAATCGCATCGACGCCTTGTGGACTTTGTGCGTACAAGACTGGATCGCCCTTGGAGCGAAACTCAACGCCCTGGAATTGACTTGGCAAAAATCCACTGTGCCATTGGCGCGAGGCAATCGGTTGAGCTTGCCCGCCACCGACCGACGACAACACCACATAGCCCGGCAAATCATCGCACTCACATCCCAAGCCGTACAACAACCAGGACCCCATCGATGGCCGTCCGGTAATGATCGACCCGGTGTTCATCAACGAATGCGCCGGGTCGTGATTGATCTGCTCCGTTTGCATCGAACGAACGATACAAATTTCGTCGGCGATTTTTTGAATGTGCGGCAATGCATCCGAAATCATCAACCCCGATTTGCCACAAGCCGTAAACGCATGTTGCGGTCCCAAACACTTCAGTCGATCACGTTCGCCCTGCAATTGCGCGATCTGTTGGTTTTCCGTAAACGATTTGGGCATCGGCTGACCATCCATATCGGCCAGCGACTTCTTGTAGTCGAGTGTCTCCAAATGCGAGGGTCCGCCCGCCATGTACAAGTGAATGACGCGTTTGATTTTCTGTGGAAAGTGAAGTTCCTTGAGCACCCCACGCAATTCGTCCGGGAATGTTGGACCGCCCAAAGCGGCTCCATTCGCATCACGATTGAGCAACATTCCCAGGGCCATCGCTCCGAGCCCCGCCGAATTTCGCTGCAAAAACGAACGCCGTCCCAGCAACCATTGGTCTTGTTTCAACATCTTGTTCACCATTGCTTTTAATATCGTGTAACAAATTCGTGCAAGTTCATAATCACGCGGGCGACCGAGGTCCAAGCCGCCAATCGTTCCACCGAAATTTGCTCGTTTCGCGGCGAAATACCGATCGACACCAAGGCCAGGGCCTCGTCGGGCGACTCTTCGTAATGCCGCAAGTGCGACGCGTAAAGTTCACTTAAAATAGTGAGCTCTTCCTGGCCTGGTGTGCGAGAAACGGCATGCTGAAACATCGCATTGATAACGGCGTCGACTGCGGCGTCTCCATCGCAACAAGATTGGGCGAGGGCCCGGGCGGCCTCCACCAAGCTCGGGTCGTTGAGCATGACGAGTGCGCCTGTCGGTGTATTGGAACGAGGGCGATCGCACGTACACTCTTCCCGCGACGGAGCATCAAACGTCTTCATCGCTGGATGCAAGAACTGACGCTGCCAGTGTGTGTACAACCCACGACGGAACTGACTTTCGCCGTGGTCGGCCACATACTCGCGGGCCGGAAAATTCAGATGTTGGTACAAGCCCGCAGGCTGATAGGGCTTCACGCTGCGTCCCCCGATCTTGGGGACCAATAATCCACTGACCGACAAGGCGTTGTCGCGAATCATTTCGGCTTCTATTCGAAAACTCGCCTGCCGCGCCAACAAGCGATTGTAGGGATCGATGCTGGCTAGTTCCGGCCGAGGGATGGAACTTTGCCGATAGGTCTGACTCATCAAGATCTGCCGAACTAGTTTCTTGATATCGTAACCAGAACCCACAAAGTCAGACGCGAGGCGATCGAGCAACTGTGGATGCGATGGCCATTCGCCTTGCGAACCCACGTCGTCCAGCACTTTTGAAAAACCGGTTCCAAAGTACATTTTCCAAACGCGGTTCACGAACACGCGGGACGTCATCGGATTTTGCGGATCGACAATCCAATTCGCCAGATCCAATCGCGTCAAACGTCGCGAGTCCGTCGCTACCTCGTTTGCAAATAGTGCCGGAATTCTCGGCTCGACGACTTCACCCGAGTGGTCCATCCAATTTCCGCGTGGCAATACGCGCATCGGACGGGGCTCGACGGCGACGGTTACCAGGGTCGTACGTGTATGCTGGGCAACCAAATCGGCCCGTTCTTTTTCAAGGTTGACGATCTGTTCGCGAGTTGGTTCAAAACGAGGTGCGATCGAAATGAAATAGTTCGAGACTATTGTCGTTTGTTCGACAGTGCGTTCTGCGGCAGGCAAACTCAAGATCTCGCGAATTTCGGCAGGTAGACTTCTGATTGGGTTAGCGCGAGCCGCTGGATCGGTCGAGATGGACAAGCGAAATCGACCCAGAACATGATTCCCTTGGCCATGATACTGTTGAATGACGATTTGCAATTTATCCGATTCGGCAACTTCAATCGGTTCAACAAATCGTACGACCAGTTCATTGTCCTGTCCTGTCTCTGGCAAGATGGCCCAGCCCCAAGTTGGTCCGTGTTGGTCATGGTCGATAGCGGCTTCGGCGGGCCACTTTTTATACGGATTATTTTCCGAGTTGTCGGCCTGCTCGATCGTTGCCGTTGCGGAAGTTAGTCGAACTAGTTTCGCTTGACTTTCCTTGTCCCACAGGTCATGGACTTTCTTCAGTGAGTCCAAATTGGGCGCAGAGGAATCACGAACGACCAGCAATTCTGTGACAACGAAATTTGCATTGTCGGCGCGTCCAGGCCCTTTCTTTGGCAACGAATCGTGTGCCAGACCTTCTAGCCGGAGCGCCTGATATTTACCTGCTGGCAAGGTCACACCGATGACATAGCAATCTTCATTGGACGCATCGCCACTCAGCAATATCGATTGATCTTCCTGAATCGCAAAGGTCGTTTGATTGACCGCTGCGAAACTTTCCGGCTTGAGTGCCTTCCAATCGAAGAGCTGACTGCGGATTTCTTTTTCCCAGGCGGCTTGCTCTTGAGCCACCCCATCGGTGGTGGCGGTCATCTTCGATCGCAACTCACTTAGGTGGTCATCAAGTGGACGAAGCAAACCGGCCAACTCATCATCGGCGACAGAGACACTCGGTCCCCAATCGCCCGTCGAGTTGGCGCCATCGTATAGACCTCGTTCTTTGATATCTGCGAAGAACGCGCCGAACGAATAAAAATCCTTCGTCGTGAACGGATCGAATTTGTGATCGTGACACTCGCAACAACCCAGCGTGATGCCGAGCCAAACCGATGCGGTCGTACGGACGCGATCGGCCGCGTACTTGGTGAGATACTCATCGGGCTGCACGCCGCCTTCGGCAGACATCATCCCCAGGCGGTTGTAGCCCGAGGCGACTTGTTGCCAAAGTGTCGGCGAGGGAAGCAAGTCGCCCGCCAGTTGCTCGCGAGTGAACTCATCAAAGGGCTTATTGTCATTGAATGCGTTGATGACGTAGTCGCGATAGGGCGAAACGCTGACGTCTTGATCGCCGTGATAACCCACCGTATCTGCGTAGCGAACCAAGTCCAACCAGTACGCGGCCATTCGCTCGCCAAAATGTGGCGAAGCCAGTAGTTCATCGACGACTTTTTCATAGGCGTTCGGTGATTTGTCCGCAACAAACGAAGCGACTTGAGTTGGCGAAGGCGGTAGGCCTACGACATCAAAATAAAGACGACGGATCAGCGTTCGCCGATCGGCTTCCGGTGACGGCTCGATCTGACGTTCCGACAATCTCGCTCGGACTCGTTGATCGATCACCGATTCAGAATCTATCTTCGGGTTCGCTGATTTGACTGGAAGCCAAGCCCAATGCCCCTCCCAATGGGCTCCTTGTTCGATCCAAAGTCGCAAAAGGTCCTTTTGTTCAGCCGAAAGTTTCTTGCGATGGTCCTTGGGAGGCATGACTTCATCGGCGTCGTCTGAGAAAATCCGTCGGATCAATTCGCTTTCGCCAGCCTTGCCCGCCACAATGATTTCTGAATCGGTCCCATCGCCAACAACCTCAGGCACATCCAGCCTCAGTTCCGCCTGTCGCTGGTTTTTGTCCGGACCATGACACGCGTAACAATTGTCCGCCAAGATCGGTCGAATATCTCGGTTGAATTCGACTGTCCGCTCGTCCCCCAGACCAATACTCACTTGCTCGCCAGGCCCAGCCTGCCCAAAAGCGTTGTTACCGTAGGCTATTGCCCCTAGGAGCAACAATCCGCAGTTAATTTTTTTTATCCAATTATTGAACAGACACACTGAACCAACTCCCGAAAAGGACGTCACCGACGTACGCATTGAAAATCATTAATTTCAATTGTATCAAGGTCGGGTCGGGATAAACTTACCATTAGGTGGTCGAAGCGGAAGTTATTGAAAAATCTAGGCGGTCAAAGCAGCATTTTGTTCCTCTGAAATCGGATTTAATGGGAAAGCTGTGAATTCATCGTAACTCGACGCGTCCTCGAGGAAAGGCAACGCCAGGAAGTCAGCTGGAACGACTGCCTTGCTCACGCTGCCGGCTGCGATTCTGGTTCCTTGCTGACACGAGGGGCTGCGCTGCCGCAGCTACAAGACTATTTTGAATTTGAGTCTATTTTGACTTTGGCAAAGTATATATTTGCTTTACCTTCGTGTGACGAATAATAGCTAACCCACAGAAAACCATCGCGATAGACCATGCCAGGGTAACTGGTATCTCCACCGGAAGGCAACGTTAAACACTCCGTCATCGTTCCAGCGTCTGGATCGAGCCACAGCAATGCCGTTCGCATTTTCGGTTGATACAAACGAGCTGCCGCAATGATTCTACCGTTGGGAAGCTGCAACATATTGGGTCCGCCGATTGGTTGGTCTAACTCCTGCCACTTCCATTCAAGAAAGGGTGCCGTTGCCCGTCCCAACAACGCCCGTTTGTCACCGGACTCGTTTCGCAGCAAACAAATAGCCTGCTCATTTTCGATAAACAGTATTTTGTCCTCCCCCACCCCATTGGGAACATTGACTTTTTCAATAACGGTTTGATAGTCCAGACCATCGTCGCTTTTGTAAAACCGTAAACCTCGTTTGCTCTGATCGCGATCGGTTCCATATCCCATGGAGTAAGCTGCTCCCTGATGCCACTGGACGCGCCAGAGCCAGTCGCCGGGTTCTCCAATCGTTTTTCCATCACTCCAGGACTTGCCCGCGTCGTTGGAGGTCCAGACCATCGAGTGATACCGAACTTTCTCCTCGGCTTGCATCCCGGCACCGTTGAGCAGGAGTTCTCCATTGGGCGTGACCGACAATTTTGCGTCGCGCAAATCGAACTCCGGGTTGGTGATCAACGCCAGAGAACTCCATTCTTTGCCGTCTTCGGAAACGATGACACGAATTGCGCCATCGGGTGATACATGCCGGGCACCTTCGCGAAACACGCAGTACCAGTGATTATCGAAGAACAATAAATCAGTAAACGCGTTGTGGGGCGATTGATCCCAGATTTTGGAATGTTCAACAAGTGTTAAATTCGCTGAAGACGTTTGCTGCGTACTGTTCGTTGTAGCGAGTTCCTGGCCCAACGCCGTCGCGGTCGGGACGAACAGAAGCCCTAATCCAAACGCTAAGCGTTGAAACTTCGTAAATCTATCAAAGTGAAACATCGGCGCCTCTTCTGCAAGACTCTATCGTGGATGTGACTGAGAGTCGTGAAGTTGTTCGTGAGTATCCTCATTACCATAAACGCCTGCGATTAGCCGAAAACTCGCTTCGCCTTGGCTATACAGTAGCAGTTGACGCGGGAAACTTTCGATAACGCTTTTCCAGAACATTACTTCAATTGCCTTTTGCAAATCTTCTCGGCGTTTCAATTCAAGGCGATAGCCGTCTTCGTTGCGTTCGCCCAGTGGCATTGGCGTCACCATTTGCATGACCAAATTTCCACTACGGGCCGCGTTCCCTTCAGATTTCTCAGCAGGTTTGTCTTCCGTGTTGTCGAGACCTTGGAGAATGATATTTCCATCGAGCTGAACGGTCCCCGATGACTCTCCGCCGAACAGTTGCTCGAGCCTGATCGTGTTGCCATCGCTACCAGAAAAAGTAAACGTGACATTTTGCTTCGTTCCGTTTACCATCGCGTACTGATCCTCGATTTGATTCACATTTTCCTCCCAAGCCCGCTCCGTAAAATATGAAATCATGACCGGTGGCGAGCATTTGGAAAAACGATGTTGCAAATCATCTTGCAGTTCTCGAATCGACTGCGAAAAGTCCTGGCCTGCACTTGATGCCATCAAGTCGATTTGCTGCTGGACGGCAGGCATGTCACCTTGTATCCACCACTGATCGGTCAATACGTAGGCATCATGAAGGCCGTTTACCAAATCGACGCGTGTGTTGTTCTGCCGATCGAGCCCATTCAATCCCGTATTAGCCGCGAAGGATTCGTTAGGCGCAAGCCACCATTGCGATGTTCCCGCGACTTCGTTTTGAAACTTTCGATTCTGAATTTTCATTCCGAATTCGATAACCCCCGTCGCGTATCGTTCTGCCGCGGAAAAATCAAGCACTTTGTCAAGCGTGATGACTTCGGCGGCATTGCGGCCTTGAGGGTCGTTGATATTGACATAACGCGCCTCCACAAATGCCTCGCGTCGTGGCAACGCATCGCGATTAACGTCCAAGGTCGTTTGCGAGAAATGCTGCTTCCAGAATTCCTCGGCCGCGCCCGCGCCGTGTTCTTGATCAAACGACCTCGCAAGTTCAGCAGCAAACGCTGTCTCGTCACGCGCGAAAACAGTCAACTCAAACGGATCAACTGCCAGTTGCGGAATCTCAATTGGGCGATACTGTTGAAATAGCTTGGCGTAACCAACCGCTGGCTCTGTGTACTTGGCAATAGCATCGATCAATGCAATGGGAGCATTCGCATTCTCTTGTTCATCGGGATCGATCAACGCAAACGTCAGGCCGCAAGAGGGCAGGTCTAGGATGGCATACCTTTTCCACCGATCTTCAGTTATCCAAGGCATAAAGAATTTGAGACGGATGGGATTGCCATAAATCGAAATCCGACCTGGAACGCTATCCAACCCCGACTCACGCAGTGCGATCGCTTGGTACTTTCGGGACTTGCCCAGTGACGAAAATTTTGCGTCAACCGAACGTGACTGTAGTTGCTCGAACGCTGCTGGCTGACTGGACAACACCAGACAATTATCAATCATGCCAATCCGACACCAACCCAGGTCTCCAACGTCAGTGGATTCGTTCTCGGCGTTGCCGTCACCATCGGTTTCCGCATCGGTTTCGGTTACGGAGTCAGAGCCCAATTGGATCGAACGCTTGAGCAATTCATCAACGCCCAACAATTGCTCACTGAGTTTCGTGAGCGCATCCGAGTTTGAACGAAGGAATAGCGTCCAGCAAAACTGTTGATTGTCGATAGCATGAACCGCCAGTGAAATTTGGTCGACGTTTGCCAGTAAGTCTTCCAATTCCGCCAACTGCTCGACAACGTCATCCGTCGCATCCGCAGTCAGAATTGGAAATCGTTCGTCCGAAAGCATCTGCAGAGCTTTGTGGAATCGCGGATTGGAAAACAAGTCAAGCTTTCGCACGCGACGAATGGTTTCCGCCGGCTGGGTTACGTTGATCAACAATGCCGTATCTTGATCAAGCCAATGCGCGACATCATTGCTCTGTTGTGCCTGCAAAACGGAATGCAAAATCAGGCATACCACCCAGGTGCAGCTGAAACAAAAAGCCAGCATAGAATCACCCAACTTTCAAAATTGACCGAAGGTTTCCCGACTGCTCGAATGTACTACTCTTAACAATATACCGTGTGCAATCGGAAATTGCATTCGCGAAACAAGTCAGCTCTTATTGAAACGAATAACGGAACTCGACAATTTTGCATGCCAACGTCGCGACAGGGCAAGACCTGCCGTACAATCCAAGCTATTTCCATTTCAACTTCGGAGTCTATCAACTAATTCGCTATGTCCAAAACGAAATACCTATTTGTGTTTGCAATCAGCATGTTGCTTGGCATTCCTTCGTTTTCACAACAACCCAGGTCACCGCTCCTGGATTCGTTTGAGACCTACCAGAGTCTTAAACGCGAGACCGAATTCGGACTTGAGTGGATTAGCGTTGGGCCTCTCGTGAATTCGGCACGTGTGGAAGCAGTGCAACTTGATCCCTCACACCCTGGAGTCATGTATGCCGCGTATGGATGTGGCAGTCTATGGAAGACCACAAACAACGGTGTGACTTGGGTGCCAATTTTTGAAGACCAGGCGTCACTCGGCATTGGTGACTTTGCGCTCGCGCCTTCCAATCCCGAGGTGATATATCTGGGCACGGGACGAAGTCTGAAGAAGCCTCGTAACTTTACGATTCCCGGCACTGGCATCTATCGCTCCGACGATGGCGGCGGGCATTGGCGTCACCTGGGACTGAACGATTCCTGGCATATCGGCGAGATTGCAATCCATCCAACGAATCCAGACGTTGCCTTGGTTGCCGTGCTTGGACATTTCTGGACCGAAAATGTTAATCGGGGACTCTTTCGTACCGAAGACGGGGGCAAAACATGGCAACATGTCCTCAAAATCAATGAGCGAACGGGAGCAAACGATATTATTTGGGCTCGTGACAACCCCGACGTTGCTTACGCTTCTACCTGGGAGAATGTTCCGGGCGTCAGTGGCCCTGGCAGCGGCGTGTTTCGAAGCAGCGATGCGGGCGTCACTTGGCAAAAATGCGATCAAGGTTTGCCTTCGGGAGACGAGATCGGGCGAATCGGACTCGCAGTGTCACATACCGATTCAAATAAGGTCTATGCGGTCGTGGATAATCGTGGTCAGATTGAAAATGGCGCAGCGCAAGTCTTCAAAAGTCTCGATGCCGGCAAGACCTGGAAGCAAACACACCGGGACAATCTCATGATTTTTTCGCAGATCGGTTGGTACTTCGCGAACATTTATGTCAACCCACAGGACGACAACGAGATTTTTGTGCTCGGGGTCCGAGTTGCCCACAGCTCCGATGGCGGCGAGAGTTTCAATTTATTGAGCGGACAAGTTACCCACATGGTTCCGAGCGCAGCAAGTGGTTTGCACTTGGATCAATGTGAGATGTGGATCAATCCCTCAAATCCAAATCACGTAGTCCTTGGCAATGATGGAGGGTTGTACCAAAGCTTCGATAAAGGTGCAGCGTGGATGCACTTCAATAACTTACCAACGGGCGAGTTTTATGACGTTGCCGTGAGCCATGATTCTCCCTACCTGATTTTCGCGGGAGCCCAAGACAACGCAACGGTGTTTGGGCCGC